>CATXZX010000374.1 GCA_958404085.1 uncultured Prevotellaceae bacterium
AGCGGGGCGATACGTTTTTCGCTACCCACGCTGACACGCTCCGCCATCGGGAGTACCGGCTTGCGCAGGTCCACCGGCGGCAACATCCGCATGCGGACCACCTTGTCTGCATACGCGCTAACGCCCAATCCCAGCCATGCGACCAGGAACATCACACGTTTTCCATTCATAGTTTCTGTTTTTATCGTCTGTTTTTTCTTGACAGCAGGCTTTGCCCTTTCCGTCCGGCAACGCTGTCATTTAAAGGAACATGCAAAAGTACATAGAAAATTCGACAGGACACATGCCAGCCCTACTTTTTTATACAAAATCCGAGGTCGCACGCCTCCGCGCCGTTCCGGTACGGAACATCTCCGTCCTATTTCGAAACAGAGGCCCGGTATTTCGAAAAACAAGGCCGCTATTTCCAACCGACGCGCCCCGCGTATCGGCCTTCCGCCCCCTATGTTGCCAAATGAATGAAGAAAACCGACATTTATTCCGCCAAAAAACGACAGGCTATAAAAGAAAATCCGTACCTTTGCTATGACAAAACAGCCTTTAGCAGGCTAACGACCGAATTCAGGGAACCAAATTCATATTTACATAAACCAAAATGAAAAAAAGATCACTTTCTTTTCTGTTGTTACTCTTCCTCTTCGGCATCATACATGCACAAGGGACAGCTAAATACGTATTTTATTTCATCGGCGACGGCATGGGCGTCAACCAAGTGAACGGAACCGAAATGTACCTGGCCGAGAAAGAGGGCCGCATCGGTGTCAGCCCCTTGCTTTTCACGGGATTTCCGGTTGCGACAATGGCCACCACCTACTCGGCGACCAACTCCATTACGGACTCTTCGGCCGGCGGAACGGCCCTTGCCTGCGGAACCAAAACCTACAACGGCTCCATAGGACTCGATGCCCAGGGAAACCGCGCCACCTCGGTTGCCGAAAAGGCCAAGAAAGCCGGCAAACGCGTCGGTATTGCCACCAGCGTCAGCGTAGACCATGCCACACCGGCCGCATTCTATGCGCATCAGAAACAACGCAGCATGTATTACGAAATTGCGACCGATCTGCCTAAAGCCGGCTTCGATTTTTATGCCGGAAGCGGTTTCCTGCGTCCGGCACGCTCGGCCAACCACCGCGACACGACGAATATCTTCACTTTGTTCGAGCAGAGCCAGTATACGGTGGCACGCGGCAACGACGAGTTCCGCGAAAAAGCCCCCAAAGCCGACAAAATGATTCTTATCCAGCCACAGGATATGGACCAGTCCTCGCTGCCCTATGCCGTAGACCAAAAAGGCAAAGGCATGACATTGGCCGACATCACGCGCAACGCCATCTCATTTCTCTCGAAAGACAGCAAAAAAGGATTTTTCCTGATGGTTGAAGGCGGCAAGATAGACTGGGCCTGCCACAACAACGATGCGGCAACGGTATTCAACGAAGTCATCGACATGGACAACGCCATCAAAGAAGCCTACGAGTTCTACAAAAAACATCCCAAAGAAACCCTCATAGTCATCACCGCCGACCACGAGACCGGCGGCCTCGGCCTGGGACGGAGCGGCTACACGCTCAACCTGAAAGCCCTGCAACACCAGCATGCTTCGCAGGAGAGCCTGTCGTCGGCACTGAGCGACCTGCGCAAATCCAAGAACAACCATGTAGCATGGGACGACGTCAAACAACTGCTGAGCGAGAAGATGGGCTTCTGGAAAGACATCAAACTGTCGTGGCCGCAGGAACGCCGCCTGCGCGATGAGTTCGAACAATCGTTCGTCCGCAACAAAGTGGCATACGCACAAAGCGAATACGCCCGCTCCGAACCCATGGCCGCCATTGCACGCGAAATTATGAGTGAAGTAGCCTTGATTGACTGGACCACCGGCGGCCACTCGGCCGGTTTCGTACCTGTATTTGCCATCGGCGCAGGTTCGCAGAACTTCCAGGGTAAACTGAACAACATCGAGATACCCGAACGCATTGCCAAAGCGGCGCGCTACTAAGAACCGGCACAAACGCCACATACACAGCCCCGGCCCGTCAGCGCGACGGTGCCGGGGTTTATTATAATAAAGGTGTATACCTTATTTCGGAAAACACAAGATTCACTTTGCCATCAGCCGCATAATCCGTATCTTTGTCCCTTGAAGTGCAGACAGAAGGACCTCCGTCTATACCAAATCGTTATTATCAAAATTATTATGAAACACAAAAATCTATTTCAGGCATGGGCTTCGACATACCATACCCCGCTGAAACTGATGTTCTGTGCGGGTCTCATGCTCGGCACAACGG
Source organism: uncultured Prevotellaceae bacterium (assembly GCA_958404085.1). Taxonomy (GTDB): domain Bacteria; phylum Bacteroidota; class Bacteroidia; order Bacteroidales; family Bacteroidaceae; genus Alloprevotella. The sequence goes on from CATXZX010000374.1 coordinate 2,292, forward strand.
ATGTTTCCGGCCGGAACTTGCCGGTCACGCCCTCCAAAAGCGACCTTGTATTCAACGAACTGTCCCCGACGTGGGACGAAGGCATCCCTCTCGGAAACGCAACCGTAGGATCGCTCGTATGGCAACGGGCCTCGGCACTACGCTTTTCGCTGGACCGAACCGATTTGTGGGACCTCCGCCCCATGGCGGCCCGTAATACGGAGAAATTCAGCTTCGAATGGGTCAAACAGCACATCCGTTCGAAGAATTACCGTCCGGTACAACAGGCACTCGATGCTCCGTACGACATGTCTCCGGCCCCGTCGAAGATACCGGGTGCCGCCATCGAATTTTCGTTGGAGCAGCTCGGCAAACCCGAAAACGTCCGCCTGTTTCTGAACAACGCGCTGTGCGAAGTCAGCTGGCCCGGCGGAACAACCCTGCAGACGTTTGTACACGCCACCGAGCCTGTGGGATGGTTTGTGTTCAGCAACCTCAAAAAAGACATCGAGCCACAACTTATCGCCCCACGCTACAACCAGGCGACAGCAGGAGATGACAACTCGCACGCCGGACAAGACTTGGA
>CATXZX010000375.1 GCA_958404085.1 uncultured Prevotellaceae bacterium
CGGCATCCTGGCCGGCCACCTCGGTCTGCGCATCGACCCGCAGATGCTGAACTACGCCGAGAGTTTCGGCCTCATCCTGTTTGTCTACGCCCTCGGACTTCAGGTCGGTCCGGGTTTCGTCAGCTCGTTCCGCAAGGGAGGGAGCAAGCTCAACCTGTTGGGGCTCGGCGTTGTAGCGGTCAGTACGGCCATGGCCCTGCTCTTCACGCTGGTGAGCGACGTCAGCCTGCCCGACATGATAGGCGTATTGTGCGGTGCCACAACCAATACACCGGCCCTCGGTGCGGCCCAGCAGACCCTGAAACAGATGGGGCTGCCCAGCGCGGGACCGGCGCTGAGTTGCGCCGTCACCTATCCGCTCGGCGTGGTGGGTGTCATACTCGGCATCCTGTGCGTACGCGGGTGGCTCTCGAAACGCGCGGCGACCGACGAAAAAAGCCAGGACGAACCGTTCATAGCCTCCTTCTACGTATGCAACCCGGCCGTATTCGACAAACGGCTGGACGACATCGCCGCCCTGAACGACACGAAGTTTGTCGTATCGCGACTCTGGCGCGACGATAAAGTACTGCTGCCCGACTCGGAAACCATCCTGAAGGAGGGAGACCGCATCTTAGTCATTGCCCCGCGCAAAACCATCCCCAGCCTGACCATCTTCTTCGGCCGGCAGGACCAGACCGACTGGAACGAAAACAACATCGACTGGAACGCCATAGACAGTAAACTCATTTCGCAACGCATTGTCATCACCCGCCACGAGATAAACGGCAAAAGACTGGGCTCGCTGCACCTGCGCAACCGCTACGGCATCAACGTGAGCCGCGTAAAGCGAAGCGGCATCGTGCTGGTGGCCACGCCCGACCTGATACTGCGCATGGGCGACCGCCTGACCGTCGTGGGCGAGGCGGCCTCGGTAAAACGCGTGGCGAAGGACCTGGGTAACGTCGTGAAACAACTGGACGAACCGAACTTAGTGACCATCTTCATCGGCATCGTGCTGGGCCTGGCCTTCGGAAGCATTCCGTTCCACGTGCCGGGCATCTCGCTCCCTGTACGCCTCGGACTGGCCGGCGGACCTATTATCGTAGGCATACTGATAGGCGCTTACGGACCGCGCCTACACATGGTGACGTACACGACGAGTAGCGCCAACCTGATGCTGCGCGGACTCGGACTGACGATGTACCTGGCCTGCCTGGGACTCGACGCAGGCGCACAATTCTTTGCCACCGTCATGCGGCCCGAAGGACTTATCTGGATAGGGTTCGGTTTCCTCATCACCGTAGTGCCCGTCATTCTGATGGCCATTGTAGCCGTCAAACTGAGCGGCATCGACTTTTCGTCGGCCTCGGGCATGCTGTGCGGAAGCATGGCCAACCCCATCGCCCTGGACTATGTGAACTCCACGCAAGAGGGCGACAAGGCGGCCGTAGCCTACGCCACCGTCTATCCGCTCTGCATGTTCGTCCGTGTCATCATCGCGCAACTGCTCGTCGTACTGCTGCTCTGACCGCCGAACACGGCCCCGGACGAAACCGACACGACGGCCGTTCCGAAAAAAAATCGTTTTTTTTCGGCCGAAAGCGTTTCCTATATTTCAAATAAAACGTATTTTTACCGTCGGAACTGAAACGATTTCAATACGTATGAATATGGAAAAAATCAAAGGCCTGATTGACGCACCGTTCACTCCGTTCTGCGCCAACGGCAATGTCAATTACGAGCCCATCCCGGCGTATGCCGCCATGCTGGCCAAAAACGGTTTAAAAGGCGTGTTCATCAACGGCTCTTCGGGCGAGGGCTACATGCTGACCGAGGACGAACGCATGAAACTGGCCGAGGCATGGGTCAGTGCCGTACCCGCCGGTTTCAAGGTGATTGTACACGTAGGCAGCTGCTGCGTACGTAACAGCCGCATGCTGGCCGAACACGCGCAACGCATCGGCGCATGGGGAATCGGCGCCATGGCACCTCCCTTTCCGCGCATAGGCCGCGTGGAAGAACTGGTGAAGTACTGCGAGGAAATAGCGGCCGGCGCACCCGAACTGCCTTTCTACTATTATCACATACCGGCCTTCAACAACGCCTACCTGCCCATGCGCGACTTTCTGGAAGCCGTAGACGGGCGCATTCCGAACTTTGCAGGCATCAAATACACCTTTGAGAGTCTTTACGAATACAACCAATGCCGGCTCTACGGCGGCGGCAAGTTCGACATGCTGCACGGACAGGACGAAACCATACTGCCCTCGCTGGCCATGGGCGGCGCACAAGGCGGCATCGGCGGTACGACCAACTACAACGGGCGCGAACTGACGGGCATTATCGAGGCGTGGGAAGCCGGCGACCTAGAGACCGCACGCGAAAAACAGAACTTCGCACAGGAAGTAATCAACGTCATCTGCCGCTATCGCGGGAACATCGTGGGCGGCAAACGCATCATGAAACTCATCGGACTGGACCTCGGCCCCAACCGCACGCCGTTCCGCAACCTGACAGCTGAGGAAGAAAACGCCATGAAGCAGGAATTAGAGGCCATAGGCTTCTTCGGACGCTGCAACAAACTTTAAAATTCTCTCAGTCCGGCCGGGCATGAATCTGGCCGGACTTTTTCCTTTACCGGCCTGCACCGATACGGGCCCACGAAACGCCGTTATAAAAAAATGAAACTGAAACCGCTACTCCGAACACTCAGCACGGGACTCCTACTCATGCTGCTCTCCGCCCATCTGTATGCCGAAGAACGTACCGGCAACAACAACCGCCACAACGACGTGACGATAGAACCGCTTCCCTCACTGGCCGTGAACGGGCCGGAAGGGGTTTCGGCTCCCTTCGCCGGACGCATAGC
>CATXZX010000376.1 GCA_958404085.1 uncultured Prevotellaceae bacterium
TTGTCTTTGTAATGCCAGCTACCTTAGCCATCACATTGGATGTTCCCCAGGGAGAGCCTCCCTGATTCGTATAAGGTTCCGCTGAATTCCATACGGCCGAAGGCCCTATTTCATACAACGTTTTTGTATGTCCGCCTATGACCCCACTCTCTTTTACATTACGGATAATCCAGGAATTCATATCCCCGAATTTTATATATTCTACCTTTTCAGGTTCAGATGCACCGGCTGATAATCCCCAACCGGGCAATAGGAAGAACGGCAAAACCCTTCCAAAGAAAAATGTCCTATTCATATCTTTGTTTGTTCTCTTTAAGAATTTCCAAATCCAGCTTTCCCAAACAATCCGGGAGTCTGATCGGTTGATTATGATCATTGATGTAATGACGTTCCTTTGCCTTGAAAGAAGGACTTACCAACGACAGACTATCGTTCCGGTAGGGCGTTTCTATACCTCCAAGGCCAAGCAACGTATGGAACACACAATCGCTTCCGACAGGTGTATGCTGACGGACTGCCAACAAGGCCTGTTTTTCGGGAAAGGCCTCACGATATCCCAAAGATGTCCAGACCAACAACGGAACATGAAGCTGATAATAGGTAGGCTGAGGAGACGCATGTAAAAAACGTTCCCTGGCATCGTCAAAAATATCTTCACCATGATCCGACGTATAAAGCATAGAAGCGATACGCTCTCCGTCATCAAGTATACCGACTATACGTCCGAGAAAATCATCGGTAGCACGAATCGTATTATCGTACGCATTAATCAATTCGCGACGATACCGTTTGGCCGCACTTGGTATTTTATCGGGACCGAAAGCCACATTCTCCGAAGAATAACGGTCGTTGTAATTAAAATGCGAACCATACGTATGAAGAACAACAAACAGTTTTCCAGAATGTTCCTTCAAGGCCTTTTCCAAGAATGCCAGCAACGCAACATCATGAATTTGTTCGCCCAATTTCTCCTTTACAAAAACACATTCATCGGCCTGTTCGCCCAAAAAGTCTATATACGAATGATTCCGCTGCTGGTTCGAGAAAAAACAAGTATAAAATCCGGCTTCGCGATAGGCAGCCAATATACCTTTGGTCTTATATAAGATATCGTAGTTCTCGGCCGAAGCCAACGACAACAGAATCGGTACACTCTTGTGCGTCGTATTACTCTGGCTCAAGGCATCACGGAAAACGGTCAACCCTTCTATTCCTGCCAAAACCGGGTTTGTAAGACGTTTATACCCATACAAACTCCAATTAAGAGCACGGCTTGTCTCCCCTATGACGCAGACGACCACTTCGGAAAGCGTGTCCGGATGTGCCGAGCGGGCATTGAAACGAAAATTGCGCGAAGCCTCGACATAATTCCGCGACATGGCATTCCGTTCGAAGGCCAGATAACAATTATAACAAGCATTAAACGGAAACAAATCATTCTTAATCTGATATTTTCCCTCGCCGTAACAGCCAATCAACAACACGAATCCGACAGCCAACAAGCTCCCTCCCCATTTACGATTCCTACGAAGAAATGCCTGAGACAGTTCTGTTCCTTTCAAGCAGGAATACGTGGCATACACTAACAAAGGTATGTAGATGACTACTACCGTTACAATGGCGGGCAACAACTGCGAGAGCAATTCGTTGACCTCTCCCGTATTAGTAGTCACTAAGTTCAACCACATATCGACCGCTATCACTCCCTGTCCGAACAAATAGCTGATAACCAACTGGAAAGCACCCAAGAAAAGCAACGGGAAGGCACACCATGCGACAACACCCGGCTTACGATACAACGTCATCAGTAACCAGTACAACGACAAAGGCAGTACACACATCGTCAGCCTCCCCATCGGCGAAAGCGCTTCTGTAAAAGACAATACGAGGTTGGGCAATAACAAAACAACGAGTAATACAAAAAACAAGATCTTAGGATTTTTCATCAGAAAGCCTCATTAATATTAAACAAGAAACCGCCTCCGTCACGCGTAAAGCCATAATCCAGACGAACATTCACACGTTTCTTAAACTCCCAACGATAACCGATACCGGCATTTGCAAGTGTTCTCTTAAACTGTAATTCCTTGTATTCCGGAAAAACATTCGCAGCAGCCAACCAGACCACCATGCCATGTCTTTTCCAGATACGTTGCCTCAACTCCAGCTGGGCTTCCACGATATTCTTATCCCGATAACGTCCCTCGTAATAGCCACGCATGCGATTGCTCGAACCGACCTCGCTCAATTGTGTCCAGGGAACCGTCCCCGCATTCTGACGCGTATGGAATTCGCCAGCCAGGATTCCTCCCTGCCAAACCTTGCGATAGCTGCACGCCGAAAAGTCTACCGTCGAGAATGTATGTTCATTACCCAGAAAAGCGGGATTATACAAAACATCGAACTGCATAAACCAACCACGCGAGGCATTCAGAATAAAATCGCGCGTATCGTATATAAAAGAGAGGCCGGCGCCGCAAGTTCGTATTAAATGAGAATGTCCGGCCAACAGTTCTTCGGCACGGTTCTCAAACCGATAAGCGCGTACAAACGAATAATCGGCCATCGGACCTATATATGCGCTCTTTCCCAACTTAAAAAGGAAACGCGACATCACATCCAGTTTCAGACGTCTGTACTTACTTTTATTATCATCCTTCAGACCGTTATCATAACCTATTCCCCAAAAATAACTGGGAAACGTATACACGTAAAAACGGTAATCCATACGATACTTCTGATGAGGAAAAAAATTATTACCTCGCAGACCGATAAGCATAAAACCATTCGTGGTTATATCGCCATACAAAGAAACATTGGACAACGGAAGCA
>CATXZX010000377.1 GCA_958404085.1 uncultured Prevotellaceae bacterium
GAAAAGCGCCTGCGTTGTTTTTTACACCAACGTATCCACTTTTCACGAGGTCCCTCAGCTTCGTAAGCATCGAGAGCAGCAACAGAACGGTCCGTACCCAGGCTGAGCAACTGGGCCGTTTTCTGGAAATCGAGCGGACCGGCAGCCGTAAAAGGTATGGAGACAACGATGTCCGGCTGCTCCAGCCTAATACTCTGTTCGGCCATACGCAGCATCATAAGCGCGGCAGCCCGTTTCAACAGGCCAGCATACGACGCCGTCGTCTCGCTCGAAACCAACAAATAGTCCATCACGTCGCCACGCCAGGCCTTGATACCCTTCCAGGTGTCCCGCATACGGTCCATCAGGCTGCTACTCTCCAACACCTTCCGGACAGGAACTCCCCGAAGCGGCCCCAACCGGGAATCTATCACCGCATACAGGTTGACTGCCACCAGGATGCTACCCGCCGGGCGGACGGCACGGTTCAAAGGAAGGGGATTGAGGATTCCGCCATCGACCAACGTATGCTGCAACTCGTTTACAGCCGTAAGTACGCCGGGTATAGCCATGGAAGAACGCATGGCCTGATAAGCACTGCCACGCGTATAGACACGCTCTTCACCACTCGTCAGATCGGAAGCCACCATCACCGTCGGAATAGGCAGTTCCTCCAGATTGCGGTCGGGAATCGTTTTGCGCAACAGGGCAAAGATACGCTTCCCCTTGACCAGACCGCGACCGGAAAACGTGAAGTCGAGCAAACGGGCCATCTCGTCGTAACCGAGCGAAAGCAATACCTTCTCCAATTCATCGAGTCGCCCAGACGCATAGGCAAAGCCCACCAGCGATCCGATGGAAGTTCCTGTTACGGACACGATGCGGTATCCGCGCCGTTCCAGTTCGCGTATGACTCCGATATGGGCAGCGCCGCGCGCTCCGCCTCCCGACAAAACCAATGCCACATCCTTTTTCTTCATAGCCTGCCACATTTATTTCCACAAATATAGGGAATGTTTCCCAGACTGACAAGCTGTATGCAAAGGAAGCTGCATACAAAAAACAACTGCAAGCATCGGGGTAAACCTCCTTCCGGACCTTACATTTTGAAATCCGGGCCTACAATTTAAAAATACAAGGCCCGAGAGATAAACTTCAACTGCACTCCGAAACAACCTGATGCGCCTCACTCCCGATTTATCCGGGCCGAATGAAAAAGAGAACAAAGTAGGAACAATCCATTACTTAATCCAAAGAAAAACATAATTTTGTAATCTGTTACGATACATACAGAATATGACAAAGAAAAACAGTTCTATATTATCCTCCGCATATCTCAACTTCAAAAAAGAGATAACCGCCCGTATCAGATCTGCCCAATATGAAGCATTAAAGGCTGTAAACAAAGAAATAATAGCCTTATATTGGGAAGTCGGCAAACGGATTACCGAACAACAGACGACTTTAGGTTGGGGAAAATCCGTTGTGGAAAACCTTTCACGTGACATACAGAAAGAGTTTCCGGGAATACAAGGGTTTGGTGTCCGCAATATGTGGGATATGGCACGTTTTTATACAGAATACCAGTCCAATGAATTTCTGCAACCATTAGTTGCAGAAATTAGCTGGTCGAAACGCAACATACAATCTTTCTTCCGAATTGCCCGAAGCCTACAAAAAACTATTGCCGACATCGGAAGAAATAGCCCAAAAGATAGAGTTGCTGATAGAACGATAATTGTAAAAACGGTGTCGTAACGAAATTAAAAGCACTGTTTGAACATCTTTTTCCCAGACAGCAATAAAAAAGGCGTCCAAACTTGGTTGTAGGAAAGACATTTATCGCAAACATTTATTAACTTTGTAACCGACATCGGATAATCCTACCAAAAAACAGAACACAATAACGAAATGATTATGAACCACCGCACGCTCGTCCGAACAGGCCTCTGCATACTCGGTTTCATACTATCGGGGGTACTCAGCACAAGTGCAAGAATGCTGAATACCTCCCCGTCGGGTGAAATACCGTTTACCATAGGCAAGGACCACCGCATCTACGTTACAGCATCTGCCAACGGTTCGTCCTCATTGAGATTCCTTGTGGACACAGGTGCCTCTTCGCTGATACTGAATACCCGTTCGCCCAAGCTCAAAGGACTGCTTCATGACGGACACCAAGTGAACAACCTGGGCACTTCGGGAAGCAACTCCGCCACGTTCAGTTCGGACAACACGCTGCAGATAGGCACCATCCGGTATGAACAGGCCGGTTGCGCCCACATACCCTTTCCGCCAGAATACTGGGACGGTGTCATGGGCCTCAATGCCCTTTCCGCTTTCAACATCGAAATCAATTACGACAGCCTCAAGATTTACTGTTATCCCAAAGAGCAACCCATAACAGCCAATCCGGAACATGTAGCCCTTCCTTTCACCTATAAATACGATGTTCCGTTTGTCACGCTCCCGATAAAGCTCAACGGAAAAACACTCGATGCCCAGTTGGAGGTCGATACAGGTTCGGACCGTGTCATCGACCTCAGCACTCCGTTCGTGTCCAAACATAAGTTGCTCGAAATACAGAAACCGTTTGCCACTTCGCACATTGCCGGTTCGGACGGTGGAAACGGAGAATTAGGAAATGTCCTGTTTGACGAAGTGAGGGTAGGCCCGTACCGGATGCCCCGTGTAGCAGGAGCGTTTTCCACACTCCAATCCGGAATGCTGAGCAAGGCAGACATCGATGGCATGATAGGCAACAATTTCTTGAAACGCTTCAATATGCTGATAGACTTTACCAGCAAGAAAATATATCTCGAACCCAACAATA
>CATXZX010000378.1 GCA_958404085.1 uncultured Prevotellaceae bacterium
GCCGATAAGCGGCTGTATTTCGCTTCGCGCGTCCAGTTCTACGTCGAACCAGCGCTTGTACCAGTCGGCCATGGCCTGGCGCAGTTCCGGAATACCGGTCGTGGGTTGGTAACCGTGTACGTCCGGCCGGCGGGCCTGTTCGCACAATGTATCGATGGTTTCGTCCGAGGGCGGCATATCGGGGCTTCCGATGGCCAGACTGATGATGTCTTTCCCCTCGGCGTTCAGCCGTTCTATTTCTTTGCCCTTGCGGCTGAAATAATATTCGTTGACGTTTGCCAGGCGTTCGGCCGGTTTTATCGCTTCGTCGTGTAATGTGTCGTTTTTAGTTGGCTGCTGCATATTCTCCGAGTATTTTGAGTTCTTTAGTCAATGGTGTGATGGCGTCGATGCTCTGGTGGTAACGGATATAGTCGTCGTATGTCACGTCCACATAGAACAGATATTCCCATTCGCGCCCGATGATGGGCAGCGACTGTATTTTCGTCAGGTTTATCTTGTAGAAAGAAAAGATGGAAAGAATCTGCGAGAGGCTTCCTTCCTCGTGGGGAAGGGCGAACACCAGGCTGCTTTTGTTGGCGCGGTGTACGTCGCGCATGATGTCGGCGCTCCAGGGGTCGCACAATACCAGGAATCGTGTATAGTTGTGCTTGTTGTCCTCCACACCTTCCTCCAGCACCTTCATGCCGTAGATGTCGGCGGCCGATTTCGAGCAGATGGCGGCATGGCCGTGCATGCGGAGCCGGCTGATGGTCTCGGCCGCACCGGCGGTGTCGTCTACTTCCACCACTTTCATGGCCGGATGTCTGTCCAGGTAACCGCGGCATTGCGCCAGAGCCACGGGGTGTGAGTTTACTTCCGTAATGTTTTCCAGGTTGTCGGACGGCAGACACATGATGCTGTGTTCGATGTGCAGTTTCTGTTCCCCTACGATGGTCAGCCCGCTCTCCCGGAGCAACTCGTAGTTGTGGAGCAGGCTGCCGGCTATGGTGTTTTCGATGGCAACCAGTGCCAGCAGACTGTTGTCCTTCTTCATCGTTGCAAACAGCTTGTCGAAAGTCTCACAGCACAGGAGCTCTATTTCCTCGTTCTTGAAGTATGTGTGGGCTGCAATGTCGTGGAACGAACCTTTGATTCCTTGGATGGCAATTCTTTTCATTTCTGTTTCTTGTCTGTAAAAGAAAAATCCCGCTCAGCAGGGCGGGATTTTGTTGTTTCTTAGTTTTTGTTCTTATTTTCTTCAACTGTTATACACAACGCCCTGCTTTACTTGCTTAGTAAAGTAAAAGTAATAAAAAAAGCAAAACGAAGAAAACAGTGTGATCATGCTTACTTAAAGTTTGTTTTTACGCTGCAAAAGTAACATTTTTCTTTTTAATGGCAAATGATACGGACTTTTTTTGATTTTTCCACCCTCTTTTTTTTCTCAGTGGGGCTCGTTTATCCATACGGTCGTACTGTCGGGCACTTCGGACATACATCTATAGTAAGGAAACAATTGCGCGCTGAAGGACGGCGCCTGGGCATCGGCTGGTGTGCCTTGGGCCTTGAAACGTTTGGTCGTAAATACGAATACCTGCCGTTTTTTGTTGTCGAATGTATTGTTCACGGGGTCCTTTGCACGGATGTAGTACCCCTTCATGCTGCCCGGATAGGCATAAACCAGCGGACCGCGTTGGTAGACGAAGCGTCCCCTTTCGGGTTGTCCGTCCGCTTTGTTGGCCCGGATACGCTGGATGGGGGCCGATATGTGTACATGGATGCGGTCGCAGCTGCTCCACGTGCGCTCTATGACGATGTATCCGTCTTTGATGGTCGGCGTGACAGGCTCTTCGTTGATGAACAGGCCGAACGAGTTCCGGCGTTGTTCGATTCCGAAGCGTTTGTCGTCCGGTAGAACCTCGTTCCGTGCCCATCCGGGTATGCGGATGCGCAGGCTGAAGTGCTGGTTCGGCCGCGTGGTAGTCACCCAGAACTGTACGGCGCTGGCCCACGGGTAGCTGCCGGTCTGTGTGATGGAGGCCTGTATGGAGCGCGTCGCAATGCCCACCGAACCCACGGTGAAAAAGTTGACGTAAATACAACTGTCCGCCACTCCGTAGGCGAAGAGCGGGCCGGCTTTCATCCATTTGGCGGCCTCGCGCCTCACTTTGGGGCTTTCGTGCCCCTCGAGTGCGCTGCGCACACCGTTGTACATGGCCCTTTCTAACACGTCGATGTATTCCGATTTTCCGGTGGCCAGAAACAGCGTCCAGCTGTCGTGCGCCGTTTCGATGGCCGATGCACCCTGTCCCGCGGGGTTGTCCTCCGGCAGTCCGCATCCCCCCAGCAAGTTCAGCCGTGTGCGCCGTTCGTCCCATTTGAGCAGTGCCTTTTTCAGGTCGCGTTCCGAACGCAGTGTGCGCAAGGGCGGATAGCCGGTTCCCGGGCCGTCTGCCTTGACGGCCGAGTCGCGCGCTTCGCTCCAGAAAAAGCTGTCGTCCACCACACTGTCGGGGCATACGGGCGTCACCGGATAGAGTCCGTTGCGTTGTCCGTAGGCATAGGCGGCAACAAGACCGGCCGACAGAAGAAGAAACAAGGTTCGGAATAAGTTCATGAGCGTTTGTCTTTTTTCAATAAGAACGTTTCTTTCGGTTCAGTTCGTCCCGCATGCCGGCGATGAGCACCCGGCAATCCTCCGGTGTCCGGCGCGATTCCAGTATCTTTTGCAGCGTCATCCGGTACGTCGTCGGTTCGATGTTGCTCTCGGTCAGGTAGCGGAGCGTTTGTTGCGGAAACTTGACGAAACATACCGACAGTGCCC
>CATXZX010000379.1 GCA_958404085.1 uncultured Prevotellaceae bacterium
AGATACATCCGAACTCGATATCGGATATCATATATCCGTCAAAACCGGAAACCCGGAGGTATTTATTGTCGAAAAACTGGAAAATGGTTCGGGATATTGTAACTATTTAAGCGGACGCAAATATGCACAAGTTCCGACCGAAGCTCTATTGCAACCTCTATTGAAGGGTGGAGCAATTTATGACACGTTATGTACTCCGGACCATATGCGAAACTGCATCTCATCTTGCTATGATTGCATCCGAGACTATTCCAACCAACAATATCACATGATATTGGATTGGCGTCTTGGCCTTGATTTGTCAAGAATGGCGGCAGACAAAGCGCTCTTTGTCAATTTCGATGTCGAATATTGGAAGGACTTCATGGATAATAATCTCGACAGTCTACTAAAGAAAAAGAAACAACACAGTCAGATTAAATTTGGTCATTACTTTGCTGTCAATGATTCAGGCGTAATCAAGGGAATCATCGTACATCCATTTTGGTCGGATGACTATATTACCGACGTTTTACAACAATGCAATAACGCGGGAATTGATAAGATCTCAATATTTGAACTGACCAGAACGATGAACTAAAACAAGAGGTTCCGCAAAAATCGGCGGCCTTTGGCGGTTTTCCGATTTAATTTTCTATTTTTGTAGATGGTTCCGTGCCGATCCGCGGAACTAACATACTACGAACGTTTAATTACGTTTTCTTCCGTACTCAAACTTCGCAACCTTGACACACCGGAAGGGATGTAACGGGACGCCTCGTGGACGCATGTATTGTGCCCGCAGGCCTTTGGCTTGCTATGTGCATGATACGCGTTTCGCGTGGGCTGTCCGTGTTGCTTATTTCGGTGTGGGGCAGCGAAGGCCTGAGTACGGGGTAAGTCAATGCGGCAACCCACGTTTTTTATGGCTTTCGATTACGATTACACCGGAAACCCCGCCCTGCTCGACTGCCGGAAGGTCGCTTTCTTCGCCTCGCGCGTCGTTTCGCCCACCGTCGAGGAACAGGTCCTCCGCTGGGCTGAAGCGTGTTGCGCAACCGACCGTGTCGTAATCAGCGGTTTCCAGTCGCCGCTCGAAAAATTCGTCTTTGAACTCCTGCTGAAAGCCCGCCACCCTGTGATCTGGGCCTTGGGGCGTGCCCTCTACCGCCGCTATCCTCCCGCCGTCGAAGAGGCCCTGGCCGAGCAGCGCATCCTGATCTTTGCCGTGCGCAACGCCCGCCGCACCGGTTGGCAGACGGTCCAAACCCGCAACTATACCATCGCGTCGATGGCCGAGGAGAGCGTCTACGCCCTCCGCTCGGACGGCTGTCCCAGTTCGCTCGACGTCCTCTGCGGGCTGGAACTGGGGCACAAACCAGTGCGTTGTTTCCCGCAATAAACGTCCCGTTTCGCGGGAAAATTGGTACTGAAACTGCATCGAAACCCGATTCTGAATGACTGAAATTCTGCAGAATTGAACGCTGAAAAAGGACAAATTCCACTTCTTTTTATGACGAAAACACATATAGCAGTGCTTACGACCACTAGCGGAGTTACCAATTTTGCCCTCACAGAAATCAGATACGAAGATGGATTTTATATACACGAAAGTATCCGCACGTTCTTTACTGAAGAAGGAGCTGAAAAATACTACACACTATCCCTTGGCAAAGAATGGGCCGGAGGAGATGTTCTGGAAGATTATTGTTAATTATTAATACTTCTGTGAGAAAATCATTCAAAGTCAAAATGAAGCTCATTTACCTAAAAGATATAGACAAAAGCATTTTGTATCAAGGATTTACCATCCGCACGGCATTACTCAACCAGTTTATTGATTTTTTCGGGAAACTGGCTATTGGTGAAACTCGAAGAATATCTATAATGTGGGATAATCAGCTCTTCACAGATATAGATGTTATCAATCAAAATTTCAATAGAGTACGATATCCCAACCATCCTGAGATGTATCAGGTAAGGTATAGTCCCAACCACCCTTTTGCCAAGGCGTTGCGTCTTGCTTTCCCGGAGTTAACACAATACCTTGAACAGCAGCTGGCTCTAAAAAAAGAACTTACTCAACAAGGGGTCAAGACACACAACATTCGAATTCCAAACGAACTACGAAGTTCTATCGTGTTCTATGCGACTGCGAATAAAGACATCTGGGAGGCAGTTTCGATCCCCGCTCATGAAATAAACCAAGCTAAACAAGAGCTTATAGCTCACCCCATCGAAGAGTCGCTGCTTGAAAGTTTATTGTTGAATGACGAAACAGCCCAAATTATTGAGAGGCCACATTTAGCAAGAATCAGAAGAATAGATAAAAATGTCTGCCTGAATCTCAAGAGGCTGTATGGGTATCGCTGTCAGATATGTGGCCAACTCATTACATTACCCTATGGAGGACAATACCATGTGATTGATGCACATCACATAGATCCTTTTAGCACCTCTCTCAATAATAATTTTAGCAACATTGTTATTCTATGTCCAAATCACCATCGAATCATACATGCCTATAATCCCCATTTTACGTCGAAAACCAAAGAATTCGTCTACGCAAACGGATACAGAGACAAGTTAAGCTTGAACCTACATTTATAACAGACACAATTCATGAGGCTACAATAAGTGATCTATTTCATCGTTGATACCGATACAGCTCAAAACCAGAATTGCAAACCAGACTTGGATAAGGCAATTGGACGTTACACTGGTAAGTGTATTTTCGATAGATGGGGTGCATACGGAATCCCTCTTTTGTCAAGTCTCGACGAACGGCAAAATAGGCTATCCCGTGCGGAGCTAACAAATGGTC
>CATXZX010000380.1 GCA_958404085.1 uncultured Prevotellaceae bacterium
GATGACAATTAGTCGTTATTTTTTTCTTACCTTTGTCCGCAAGAAAGACGAAGAACGTGAAGAAGGGTCAAGTCAAGAGTCTGAGTCCGGAGTTTCCGGACGGATATGTACAGCCGTTATACCTTCAGGTATGCCGGCATTTTGGCTGGTATGTGTCCCGGCGGGGATGCATGCTTCGTGTTTTTGCCTCCCTTCGGCAAAAATGCGTGCCGTTCGCTTCTCGTCTGACTGTTGTAAAGAGATATATTAATCAAACACAAACATTTATTAAACTATGAACTTTGCCTTTTTAGTTACAGTATTGTTAACGGGTATCGCGTTTGTAGGTATCGTGGTGGCGTTGGCCAAGGCCATTTCGCCACGATCGTTCAACGCGCAGAAAGAAGAGGCTTATGAATGTGGTATACCTACGCGTGGTGCGTCGTGGATGCAATTCCGTGTGGGTTATTACCTGTTCGCTATCTTGTTCCTGATGTTCGACGTGGAGACGATGTTCCTCTTTCCATGGGCTGTCGTCGTAACAACGTTGGGACCTGCAGGATTGTTTAGCGTACTCTTCTTCTTGTTCATCTTGGTTCTGGGGCTTGCTTATGCCTGGAGGAAAGGAGCTTTAGTATGGAAGTAAACAAAAAAGCCGTTATCAAATCGATTCCCTATGAGGAATTCAAGGATAATGAAACCTATGAGAAACTGGTGCAGGAACTGAATGCCGGCGGGGCCAACGTGATTGTGACGACGCTGGATAACCTGATGGACTGGGGACGGAGCAACTCCTTGTGGCCGTTGACGTTTGCAACCAGTTGTTGCGGTATAGAGTTTATGGCGGTATGTGCTGCCCGCTACGATATTGCCCGGTTCGGTTTCGAGGTGACGCGAAACAGTCCCCGTCAGGCCGATGTGATTCTGGTCTGCGGTACGATAACCAATAAGATGGCTCCCGTCTTGCGGCGTCTGTACGATCAGATGGCCGATCCGAAGTATGTGGTGGCTATCGGCGGGTGTTCGGTGAGCGGCGGACCGTTTACCAAGTCCTATCATGTATTGAATGGTGTGGACAAGATTCTTCCGGTGAACGTGTATGTGCCCGGATGTCCGCCCCGTCCCGAAGCCTTTCTCTATGGCATGATGCAGTTGCAACGTATCGTTAAGGTGGAGAATTTCTTTGGAACGACTAACCGTAAAGAAAAAAGAAAGGAGGAACAAGCATGATTCTCGATACGATTCGGACCGTGGAGGCAGCAGCCCTTCGGGCCGAGATGGAACGTTTGCGCGAGAGCGGAATGGATTTTCTGGAGAACCTGACCGGAATGGACTGGGGCGAGGAAGGACTGGGCGTTGTGTACCAGCTGGAATCGACCGCTACCGGAGAGCGTGTGGCCCTGAAGGCTGTGGCTACGGACCGCGAAAACCCGATGCTGCCGAGTGTCAGCGATTTGTGGAAAATAGCAAATATCTATGAACGGGAAGTATTCGATTTCTACGGAATACGTTTTACGAATCATCCCGACATGCGTCGCATCTTCTTGCGCGAGGATTGGGTGGGATACCCGTTCCGCAAGGATGACGAGACGGAAAAGAACAATCCGCTCCGGATGGACAATGAACCGCTGAGCGACACGACTCCCGAACTGGAACTGTTGCCCGACGGTACGATCAGCCAGAAGGAAAATGTAATCTTCGACAAGGGAGATTATGTAGTGAATATAGGTCCGCAGCACCCGTCGACCCATGGTGTGTTGCACTTCCGCGTAAGCCTGGAAGGCGAGTTCATCCGTAAGATAGACCCGATTCTGGGTTATATACATCGCGGTATCGAGAAACTGAACGAGAACCTGACTTATCCGCAGACACTGGCCCTGACAGACCGTCTGGACTATCTGGCTGCCCACCAGAGCCGTCACGCACTGTGTATGTGTATTGAAAAGGCGATGGGCGTGGAGGTAAGTGAGCGCGTGCAGTATATCCGTACCATTATGGACGAATTGCAACGTATCGATTCGCATATTCTTTACTTTGCCTGCCTTTGCCAGGACCTGGGTGCGACCACCGCATTCCTCTACGGCTTCCGCGACCGCGAGAAACTGCTCGATATTTTTGAGGAGACCTGTGGCGGACGTCTTATCATGAATTATAATACCATCGGTGGAGTGATGTATGACCTTCATCCGAACTTCGTGAAGCGCGTGAAGGAATTTATTCCCTATATGCGTCGTAATATCCAGGAATACCACGATATATTTTCCGATAATATCATTGCACACAACCGTATGGACGGCGTGGGCGTGTTGAGTCTGGAAGATGTGATTTCGTATGGCTGTACGGGTGGTACGGGACGTGCCTCGGGTTGGCATAACGATGTGCGTAAACGCATGCCTTATGCGATGTATGACAAGGTAGACTTTAAGGAAATAGTATACACGGAAGGTGACAGCCGCGCCCGCTATACGGTACGTATGGAGGAGATATTGGAAAGCCTGAACATCATCGAACAGTTGATTGATAACATACCGGAAGGAAATTATCAGGAAAAGATGAAACCCATCATCAAAGTGCCGGAGGGTACATATTATGCAGCGGTGGAAGCAAGTCGCGGCGAGTTCGGCGTGTTCCTGGAAAGCCGTGGCGACAAGTTCCCTTATCGTCTGCACTACCGTAGTACGGGTCTTCCGCTGGTGGCCGCTATTGATACAGCATGTCGCGGAAATAAGATTGCCGACTTGATAACCATCGGAGGAACGATGGACTATGTAGTACCAGATATTGACCGATAAATCAGACATTCTATGTATAATTTTAG
>CATXZX010000381.1 GCA_958404085.1 uncultured Prevotellaceae bacterium
TGCCGTCCGACACTCAAGTCTGGCATAGTCGTCTTGGTTAACGCGGTGTTGTATGCATCCACCGTTGCCACATAGGCTGCATCGCTGTTGCCTTTATAGCCACCTGCAAACATTGCGTATTCGCCCACTGTGGCCGAGGCCAGGCCGTTCTTTGCGCTGCTCAATTCGACGGCAGTGCTTCGGGTCAGCGAGGCGTCGTACGATTCTACTGTGGAGAGGTATTTTCCCGTAGTGCTGTTGTATCCTCCTGCAAAAAGAAGATGATTCCCGATGGTTGCGGCGGAATGGACTGCTCTGGGGCAACTCAAGGGCGCGGCCTGACTGGACGTAAGAGACGAATCATATGCGCGCACTATCTCCAGAGCCCCAATGGTTTCAACAAGAGTCGAATCCGAGTTCATGCTGCTGCCGCCGCTAAACACTGCATAACCTCCGACTGTGCCTCCTGCACAGGCGTATGCATTACTGGGCAGCGGAGTTGCAGTCGTCCGGGTGAGAGACGTGTTGTATGCATCTACGGCGGACTGCGACATTGTAAATAAGCCATTATTCCTTCTGCCGCCAGCAAAAAGCGCATAGGAACCTACAACTGCCGCGGCACTGTCATATCGGGCAATACTCAGCTCTGTAGCGGTCGTCCGGGTAAGAGATGCATCGTAGACATCCACCGTGCCAAAGGACGTGTTTCCGCTTCGTCCACCGACGAATAGTGCGTGATTCCCCAGCGTTATCGCCGTCAATCCTTGCCTTGCCACGCTTAAAGAAGCTGCAGTCGTTCGGGTGAGAGATGCGTTGTATGCGTCCATTATGGCCTCGCCTTTTTTGGCGTCGCTATCATAACCGCCGCCTCCGAACAGGGCATATCCGCCAACTGTCGTTCCGGCAAGCAGACTTCTAGCCTTGCTCAGCGATGCTGCCATGCCGAATTTGTCAGCCTCTGCACTGTAGCACAGCCTCGCCTTGCCTCCGACACCGATGTACATCTTCTTGACCTTGCGGGCCTTACCGCCGATGCCGATGTAGGCTTTCTTCATCTTGCGGGCTTTGCTTCCGACGCCCACATAAACTGCTTTTGCCATATCCGGCCTCCTTTACACGTACACGATGAGCACCTTGTTGGTGGCAAGGCTGCTTCCTGCGCCCGGGTCGGTGGTCTGGGCGGCAAAAGTCAGGCCGTTGACCGAGTTGGCCGTGCCGCCCGCAGAGCCGGAACCGGCGTAGTTGTGGGTGTGGGAACTGTTGGCTTTGCCGTTGAGTTTGGTGTTCATCTCGCTCTCGGTGTAGTACCGGTCGTCATGGGTATGGCTGGACGCCGCCTTGCCGTCCACGAGGCCTTTCAGCACCTTGCCCTGATTTGCGCTCAGACTCTGGTCGGTGGCCGTGCTGGTCAGGTTGTCCTGCACGCCGCGCCAGGTGTTGGTGTCCGTGAACTTTGCATCCGCAGGCACACTCTTGCCCAGCGTGCAGGTCATAGCGACCGGCACACCATCCTTGAAGTATACGCCCTGCGTAGCAGAACCCGCGTTCTTGTTCAGTTTGTTGGCTGAGTTTGCCGCACCGCCCGCGCTGGACGAACCAGCGTAGTTGTGGGTATGGCTGGCGGCAGCTTTACCCGCCAGCGCGTCGCCGGTGGCTTTGGCGTCGGCAGCTGCGCCGGAGACTTTGAGGGTGGCGTCCACCTTCGTTTCTTTGCCCGCCGGGCCTGTCTCGCCTTTCGGTCCCTGAGGGCCGGTCGCGCCTACAGGACCCTGTGGACCGGTGTCGCCTTTGTCGCCCTTCGGACCCTGCGGGCCAGTCTCGCCCTTTGGACCTTGTGGACCTGTTGCACCAGTGGGGCCTGTCGAGCCGATGTCGCCTTTTTCGCCTTTAGGCCCCTGAGGTCCGGTATTTCCCTGCGGACCTCTCGCGCCTGTATCACCCTTTTCGCCCTTGAAATCTCCCGCAGCGATGCCATCCTGAAGCTCTTTCAGTTTTTTCGCCGCCGCTGCAGCACTACCGGCCGCTGCGCTTTTTTCGCTTTCGGCCTGTTTCATCGACTTCCTGGCCTGTTCGGCACTTTTCCGGGCGTCTGCACCGACTTCTTCCACCCGGCCCACCAGCTGCTGCCACGCAGGCGTACCCAGCGGCGGCATAGTACCGTCTTCGGTGCCGGAATTTGCCGCCACGCGGTAACGCATATCGGCGCTGGTGATGGTCCGGGTGCCGTCGGAGCCTTCGAAGGTGATGCGGCCCTCGCCGGACACAGCCGTGACGAAGGCAGGCACCTCCACCACACCATTCTCCACCAGTGATGCAGGCGGGTCACCCTCCGGCGTATGCCAGAACACCCGGAGCTTCATCCCCTTCCACTCGTCGGCGGCAGTCACCCTCAGCCGATAGACGCCGCAGTTCTTGTTGTAGCCAAACCGCAGCATATCCTCATAACCCGGTGCTTTTACCGCGCCGGACGACGCAAGAGAAAGCTTGTATTCTATCATTGAGACCTCCTTTTTCGGCAGTCATTTCCTGTGCGGAGGCTTCTGCCGATACCATCCGCACGCAGACAAAAACTTCGAGCCGTTTCCAGCACAGATGCCGGCCTCTGCGCCCATGAAACAACTTTATTTCGTCATCTTTGCCTTTTCTTGTGCCATATGGTAGCATTTCGTATATTCAAAGTCAACGATTCCCATGAAATAGTCGGAAACTTGTGCAAAAGCGCACAAAAAACTGTGTTTTCCTCTTTTGGACGCAAAAAAAGAACCGACCCAAGCCGTGTGAGGATATACGAACTCGGGTCGGTTTTACATCAT
>CATXZX010000382.1 GCA_958404085.1 uncultured Prevotellaceae bacterium
GGTTACCGAGGTATTTACGAGTCGCCTTACGATGCGTTTACAAACTATATGAACATTTTGGGCGACTTCGTGACACGTGTCAACAACCTCTATCCCAATGTGGACAACGAAGAACTGGATTCGTTGATGACCTCGATCCGTAATCAGGAGGAAGAACTCGAGATGAAGGATAAGGAAATCGAAAAACTGCAGTCGATGTTGGCGAAGTTGTCTGCCGAAAAAGAGAAAAAACCGCGTGCCGCATGCAAAACGGCATCAAAAACTGAAAGCAAAGCATCTGCTACTCGGAAAAAAACAACTGCTTCTGCCAAGAAAGCAGCAAAGGAAGCATGATGCAGGTGTTTGCTGACAAAGGAGCTTCATCGTTTTTATTTTAATTAGTTGAAATGAAGCCTTCGGCCTCTTAATACCAAACAGCAGGTATTAAGGGGCTTTTTTGTCGATTATAGGAAGGTTATATGCCGGTTTTTTCTGGTATTTCGTTTTTTTGGGGGAGATTTGAAGATTACATTTCGGATTCATTTTGAGCTATTTAATGCTTTTTTGCTTTGCCGAACCAAAAAAAAGTGCGAAATTTGCACCCGTTAATTGCAAGACGGGAATATTTTACGCCGTAGTTCGTATTACAAAAGAGGGGTGGGGCGCTACCAGTGTCGGATCGACGTAAAAGCAAAACCTGAGGGGTAAGAACCGAGAGGTTTCCGTCTTCAAAAAAAGAATGAATGCAGAAAATAAAAGCCCTTTTATTTATTTGTCTTGTATGGTCTGTCGCCATCGTGTCTGAGGCGCAGATATTAGGTAACGCAACGTATTACAGCGACCGCTTCCACGGTCGGAAAACAAGTGACGGCTCGCTCTATCACCGCGACAGCCTGACGTGTGCCCATCGGACTTATCCGTTCGGCACGCTGCTTAAGATTCGGAATCCGAAGAACGGCAGCGAAGTCGTAGTCAAAGTAACGGACCGCGGTCCGCATCGCAAGAATGCCGTGATAGACCTTTCGCGTGCTGCGGCCGAAGAATTGGAAATCGTACGCTTCGGTATTGCCCAGGTAGAGGTTATGCCGTGGGACGGAACCGGTTTCCCCTTTCGTCGTCAGGACGGTTTGCCCGACCTGCAGTTGGCCGACCCCGAGACAGGCGTGTTCTACACCATGCCCGAATGGCATGACAAGCTGAAACAGAGTAAAACGGGACGCGCGTTGGTGCGTAATTATCCCACCAACATCAAGAATCCGGTATTCCAGCAGGACACCACGCCCCGTTGGCGCGTGTTGCGCGAAGAACTGACGGCTCATACAAATACAGATTATGTGCCGAATTTCGATTATGTCAAGCGCTATCCGATGCAGAAGGCAGAGGAATAGGGAATGCTTGAAGTGTATAAAATCAAGATACAATCATGGAGCAGAAAATGAAAAAGGGAACAATTTGCGTGCAGGGCGGATGGCAGCCTAAGAAAGGCGAACCCCGCCAAGTGCCTATTTACCAGAGTACGACTTTTAAATATGAGACAAGCGAGCAGATGGCTCGTTTGTTTGATTTGGAGGATACGGGTTATTTCTATACGCGTTTGCAGAATCCGACGAATGACGCTGTGGCCGAAAAGATAGCCGCCCTCGAAGGCGGTGTGGGTGCCATGCTTACATCGTCCGGCTAGGCTGCCAACTTCTATGCCGTATTCAATATATGCGAGGCCGGCGACCATTTTATCACATCGAATGCTATTTATGGCGGCACGTACAACCTTTTTGGCGTGACCATGAAGAAGTTGGGCATAACGTGTACGTTCGTAGACCCGGATTGGACTGACGAACAGATAGAAGCGGCTTTTCAACCCAATACGAAGTGCTTCTTCGGTGAGACCATATCGAACCCCGGAGGCCACGTGTTCGACATTGAACGCTTTGCCCGCATGGCGCACCGTCATGGCGTGCCGTTGATTGTGGACAATACGTTTGCGACACCTGTCAACTGCCGGCCCTTCGAGTGGGGAGCCGACATCGTGACGCATTCGACAACGAAATACATGGATGGGCATGCGGCTGCTGTGGGCGGTGTTATTGTAGACGGTGGAATGTTCGACTGGAAAGCGAACGCAGACAAATTCCCTGGACTTTGCCGGCCGGACGAGAGCTATCACGGCCTGACGTATGCTGACACATTCGGTGCAAGTGCGTACTTGGTGAAGTCGACCGCCCAGCTGATGCGCGACCTCGGTTCCATCCAGTCGCCCATGAATGCTTACCTGCTGAATATAGGGCTCGAAAGCCTGCACCTGCGTATGAAGCAGCATTGTGCAAACGCACAGCGTGTGGCCGAATATCTGAAGGCTTCGCCCCGTGTGGCATGGGTGAACTATTGCGGTCTGCCCGGTGACAAATATTATGAATTGGCGCAGAAGTATCTGCCCGAAGGAGGTTGCGGAGTGATAGCCTTCGGCCTTAAAGGAACGCGCGAGGATGCCATCCGCTTTATGGACAGCCTGCAGATGATTTCCATCGTGACGCATGTGGCCGATGCACGTACGTGTGTGCTTCATCCGGCCAGTCATACGCATCGCCAGTTGAGCGACGAACAGTTGCGCGAGGCGGGGGTTGCGCCCGACTTGATTCGTCTTTCGGTCGGAATAGAGGATGTGGAGGACATCCTGGCCGACATAGAACAGGCCCTTGAACGGACGAAATAAGATTGAGTGTTAAATAAAAGGAGGATCTGCAAGTTCCGTAATCGAAAAGGTTAGGGACTTGCAGATTATTTTTTGTTCGCACCCAAAACTTC
>CATXZX010000383.1 GCA_958404085.1 uncultured Prevotellaceae bacterium
AAGGGCACCACGTCGCGTACGGCGGCGGCGCGGCGGCCCTGCTCGGGCAGGATGATGCCGGCGGCTCCCTGGGCGGTACGCCATGCGTAGTAGGTGATGCGCTCGTCGGGCACAAGGCGGTTGGCAGCATCCATGAGGCCGTTGTCGGCCGTGATGGTGAAGGTGAACTTATCCTTGTCTACGGGCTCGCCCGAGAGGTGTTGCAGCACGACGTGTATGTCGTTGGTGTTCTTCATCATGGGCACGGTGTATACGTAGGTACCCTCGTCGTCGGGGAAGTCCTGTGCCGTCAGCTGTCCGTGGTACAGGCGGTTCAGGTCGTGGTCTACGTAGGCCAGGCCGGCGGCATCGTGGTCGCGCAGCATGCGGCAGCCCAGCGTCGCGCCGTCTACGGCGAAGGAACTGGTATGCCCCTCGCCTCCCCAGGCCAGCAGGGTGTAGTTGCCCGGTTCTATATCGACGTCCATGGTGTAGCCCTCGGCCTTCACGGCGGTTCCGGCCTCGTGCCTGCTCCATACCACCTTACCCGCTTCGTCGAGGATATAGAGGGTTACCTCGTCGACCTCGTTGGGGAAAGCGTCGGCAAACTTCAGGTTCCAGTCGTATTTGAACTTCACCTTATAGTGCGGGTCGCAGTCGCCTTCTTCGTCGTAGATGGCGCTGTCGCACGCTGCCAGTGCCAGGGTGGCGCAGAGCATGGCGGCCAGCCGCAGGCGTAGTGTGGAGAGGATGTCGGTAAAACGTATCACGATCTTGTTTTCTTTATATGTTCGGTTCTGTATCTGAGTGTCGGCGCGGGTATATGCCCGCCGTCCTTTTTTCTCTCTTCGGTTGTGTCTCTTTATATATATGATGGTGGCCGAGGTCCGCCGTTGCGGGACGGTTCCGGCTCGTCGGTTTCGCGTTTGGTGGGAATCGGCGTATCTTGTGCGGCGCGGCGCTGACTCCGGGGATTTCCGTTGTGCCTTGCCGGCACAGGAATGCGCAGTGTGCGGCCTGCGGGTCCGTCGGGCTGTCGTGCGTATGCGTGTTGACCCGAAGTTTTTTTAATAGGAAAAGGAGCGGCGCGCCTCCGGCGGCCCTAAGCGCGCACGTTGTGCGCCGCTCCACCCTTTCATTATTTTAATGCATATAGCTTATGAAAACTCACGTTTCTTTTTTAGAGTTCAACGCTCTGGTTTATGATTCTCCAGGAGAGAATGTTGATGGTAGTACCGAGGGCGTATTCGTTCTTGTCGCGACTGCGCGGCGGAACGATGCCCTGTCCGGGATTATAGATACCGGTACCGAGTTTCTCAACCTTATTGATGGTAACCATGTAGTGGTGATTACGTACTACGCCGTACATACCTTCGGTGATGTCGGGGGCAATGGCCACCCAGTGTTCGATAGGAATGGTGTAATACATTTCACCGCCTTTGAAACCTTCGGGTTTGTTGTTTGTATCGAAGTTCTGCAGGATTGCGTTGATTTTCTTAGTAGGTGTATTCTCTCCTTCTGTTGTAATGAGTGTGAAGTCGCTAGCGTCAAGTTCATTTTCCTTGTCTGCTGCAATCTTATCCAAACCTGATTGTGCGATGGCGTACCATTCGGTAGGAGCGTTATCTGCCAAAGTTACGTATACGCCGCTAACGGTTCCGTCCGAAGTCAAGGTTACGTTCCCAGTATTGATTTGTTTGTATGTCGTATTTTCACCTTCTACAGATTCCTTATACCATGCATTCAATTTATTGGCCTTTGTAAGGTTGTCCAATACGAATTCAACGAAACGACTGTCTTTGAAAAGGATGCCGTTGTAACGGATATAGTCGCTACCGCCTTCAATTTTGGCTTTCAGCACAATATGGGTAGCCAATCCAAGGTTCGCCTTAAGATTTCCTGCCGTGTTGGTGTTCTCAGCGCAGTATGCGGCATAGTCCAGCCCCACGTTGGTAGTAGCCTCGTTCGCTGTGATGTAATTGAAAGCCTTTGCGTCGTTACTATCGTAGACGGTCGATTTTGCCCAGTGACTACGGTGGTCGCCAGAAACATTCCATTCTCCATCCTCGCCGAAAGGCGCTGTCGTCTTCCAGCCGCTCAGCAGATTCTTGAAGATGTAAGAATTCTTCGGGGTTGTGGTCAGACCCCATCCGGTGAAGGCGATTCGGATTTCTTCGCCTGCGTCGCTGTCACCAAGCTGGCCGTTATCATCTCCTGCAACCGTAGCCTTGAGGGTGTAATAACCGTCTTCGTAGTTATCCATTGTTTCGCTGACACTCAGCGTTACTTTGGCAGCCAAGCGCTCTACATAGATTCGAACGGGTTTCGTATTTTCGGTTTCTTCCGGAGTTTTAACGAAGTCGGTCGATTTAACTTGTGTGGCAAAGTAATACTTGTCGTGGTCTTTGTCACCATCGAAGTAGCTGGTCGTAGTCATAATGAAGTTTTCACCCTCCCTTACTGAAGCATTCAGGGCTTTTTCCATCTCTTCCAACGTGCGTCCTGCGGTGAAGCCGTTCGGTATGTTCAGCACCGTAACCACGTAGTTAGGCATGTTTGTGGCCGTCAGTCCCTGCAATACGAGTACGTTTTTACCTTTGTATTCGATGTTTCCAGCCGGACCACCTTCGCTGAGCGTACCACCGGTCCAGATATTGGCTTCCGTCACGAAAACGCCCTCTGAGTTGTAGAAATAGAAATGAGCGTTTATTGCTTTATTTTCTTTCTCTGTTCCGTATTCGAAAATATTACTGTCCGGTAAACCGTAAAGTGTTGAGTCCAACTTCTTGAAAGACAGAA
>CATXZX010000384.1 GCA_958404085.1 uncultured Prevotellaceae bacterium
AAAGAACGGACGCATCCAGCCCAAGGAGCCCGGTATTTACACCGTAACCCAACAGGTTAGCAACGAACTGGGCAGCGACGTGAAAACACAGTCGCGCGGACTCATCGTCTGCAACGCCGACGCCGTAACGGGACTCAACTTTACCGGCGGATCCGAGTTCGTGGAATTCGAATCCCCCGTCAAAGGCACACGCCAGCGCACCTGCAGCATCGAATGGTGGATGAATCCGAGCCGTAACACCGCAGCATGCCACCAGATAGGCGACTCCGAAGAAACATTCCTCATCCGTACCAACGCCATGCGCGCAATGGTCATCTACGGCCGCGGCAATGTATTCACATCCATCGACGGTGTGGTTATTCCCTCCGAGTGGCACCACTACGCCGTATCGTTCTCGAGCGGCAACATCGTCATCTGGCGCGACGGCGAGCGCATCCAGTCCGGTTCGCTCACCTCAGCCTTCGCCCCCACCATGCAGAAGTTCAGACTGAGCGGCGAAGGAGGCCCCATGAACGGTATCATCGACGAACTCCGCGTATGGAGCAAATCCATCAGCGAAGAACGCATCATGACCTACTCCAACGCTCCCATCGAAGATATTGCCGCTGCCGAGACTGACGGACTCCTGCTCTACTGCCCCTTCAACCAGAACTCGGGCAACGTGACAGACGTCACCTCCAACGCCAATACGGGCGTTCGTGTCAACTTCGGTCCCGAGGGCGACGCCTGGAGCAATTCGCTCGGCGTATTCTCGATGTCGAACGGAAAACCCGCCGACGTCACCGCCGAATACCTGACAAACTACAAAGCGCCCTTCCGCCACACCGAACGCACAGTGAGCGCCGGAAGCCGCTTCAAGGAACTGGAAACAGGTACGGCCGAGTCGGGATGGATTCTTGAGAACACCATCGTCAATACCGACAAGAACAGCACGACGGGCTTCTACGTAGACGACACCTACGGCGACAACCTGACCGTCATGACCTTCACGAACAACTTCGTGTCCGCGCTGACCGACCACAAGGCCTACCAGACCGTGAAACTGCCGGCAGGAAAATACAAGTTGACCGTCACGCCGGGTAACCACTTCGACGCTGCCGGCTCGTACCTGGTCGTAAACGGAGGACAGGGCCTGCCCGATACCGACAACCTGGCTTCCGCCATCGCCTACGTACCGCTTTCGGCCAACACAATGGGCTTCTCGCTCACCGAAGAGACCGAAGTGTCGCTGGGCTTCGTCATCAACATGTCGGGTGCCAAGTACCTGCACCTCTCCGAAATCAACCTTGTCAAACTCGGAAGTTTCGAAGTAGCCGAACCCGTGGGTATAAACAACGCGAAGGGCGACGGAACGCTCCGCACCTCGACAGCTGCCGGCCGCATCGTACTCAGTGCCTCCAGCCCCGTACACGTGACGGTGGCCAACACGGCCGGTACAGTCCTGTTCAACGGACAGGTAAGCGGAAACCGTACGCTACACGTCGAAAAAGGCATCTACGTGGTGAACGGACAGAAAGTAATGGTTCCGTAACCGAACGGACGTTTTCCTGAAAAGGACGCCCCGAACTGTAAAAATCCGGGCCGGTGCAGACAAACACCGGCCCGGATTTTCATTTACCTCGGCGAAACGGCCGTACGACCCGCGTTCCGGAATAAATACACAACCCCCTACAAACGATACCGGGCCCGACAGCCCGATACGTGCAACACAAAACCCGCTTCCACGGCCGTGACGGCGTAAAAGCGGGCACAAGAAAAAGACTGCGTCGTATATAAAACTCGAACAGCACTCCACAAGTTTTCCGACTCTTGGAGTGCTGTTCATTTTGGGCACAGCCTCATCGCATAATGAACTGTCCCGTCCGAAACGGTCCGCCTACTCGTCCAAGCGAAAACGGTAGCCCAGCGTCAGCAGACCGCTCACGTTGCGCGCACCGGCGGCGTTGAAATTCGTCAGGCCGAAGTCGGCCTCCACACCAATCATAAAACGGCTGTTGAACTCATAGCCCAGGCCGGCCGTCAGTCCGACCTCGAAACGGTGAACACCCTCTTCGTCGAACGTGCGGGTGGCATAATAGTAACGGGCACTGCCCGACTGGTCGGTGTCGCCCTGTGTCTTCATTTTTCCGCCCACGCCGTAAGCCGCATAAGGGCCTCCCGTAAACACCAGGTACTGCATCGGACGCAGTTGCAGGTAGTAGTTGAACACGACCGGTACACTGACGTAATAGGCATCGCTGGAACAACCCTTCACGCCGGTACGCAGGTTGCCCTCATCATCGAGTATCAGATTACCGTTCCAGTCGCGCAGGTAAACGGTCTGGCGCGGGTCTTTCCAACCCTTGCCGTAAACGGCCACGGCAGGCTCCACGGACCAGTTGCCGTTGAACTCGTGCTCATAACCTACACTGATTTTGAATGCGCCTACGGCCTCCGTATGGCCGTAGTGCGAGGAAAGTCCTCCGCCCGCCTTCACGGTGATGCGCTGAGCCCCTGCGGCCATGCACAGGAAAGCGGAAAATCCGAATGCCAGGAATCTTTTCATCATTTGTCGCTGCATAAAATTAAACTTGCCGGCCTCAATGTTGCCAGCCGTCTTCGCTGAAGTCGGGCTCATCGCCCACAAGGTCCTTGCCACCGCCCTTCTGCGGAGCAAAGAACTGCTTCCAGTCGTCTTTTTTCATCTTGCCTCGCTTCTCGGTGTAACCCCTTTCGGCACGACTGGGCTTTCCGGCGGCGCGTTCCGCCTTGACGGGCGCAGCTTTGCCA
>CATXZX010000385.1 GCA_958404085.1 uncultured Prevotellaceae bacterium
TGGCATTGTTGCACTGAACACGATAACCTAAATTCACTTGCACGTTTCCCTTGTCGTCCACCCAGGGAACGCGGAACGTAATGATACGGTCCGGCTCGACCAAACGCTCAATAATTCGCGCACGCTCGAATTCGGGATGTTCATTATACACATCTTCAATTGAGACAAGTACTTCATGCACTGCCTGAAGATACTCATTCTCACCCGAATGCCGGGTTCTCAAGACTTCCATGATTTCATTTGTTCTCATTGCAAACTATTTTAAAGTTCAGGATTCAAATATACCAAAAATACATAGTATTCCCATTAAAAGTGATGAAAAAGAATTTGTTTACTCGCAAAAAAGACGTACTTTTGAATTTACATAATCAAACAGCTATAACAACTGAATCTTATGAGCGGCATACCCAATCTAAAAGACCTTGTATTAAGAGATACGTCTTTTGCAAACCTGATGAACAAACGCATCTACAACGTACTGCTGATAGCTACAAAGTACGATGCATTCATGTTGGAAGATGACGGGCGTGTAGATGAACAAATATTCAACGAATATACGTCACTCAGCTTACGTTACCCGCCACGCTTTACACAAGTGACCACCGAAGCCGAAGCCCTTGCCATATTAAAGGAGCGTAACTTCGAACTAATAATCTGTATGCCGAATATGGACAATCGGGATATTTTTGCTGCAGCCAAAGAGATAAAGCGACATTATCCCAACATTCCGATCGTAGTCCTTACCCCTTTCTCAAAAGAAGTATCGAAACGTGTGGCAAACGAGGACCTCAGCGCAATCGATTATGTATTCAGTTGGCTCGGAAACTCTGAGCTTTTGCTGGCTATCATCAAACTGATTGAGGACAAGATGAACGCACCAGATGATACCGCCAGCGCCGGAGTTCAGATTATCCTGCTTGTGGAAGACTCCATACGCTTTTATTCTTCCGCACTGCCTCATCTCTACAAATTTGTGTTAGAGCAAAGCCAGGAATTCTCAAAAGAAGCATTAAACGACCACCAGCAAACATTACGCATGCGCGGCCGGCCTAAAATAAAACTGGCCCGTACTTACGAAGAGGCCATACGTATTTTCGAGCAATACAAAAACAATATTCTCGGCATCGTCTCGGACATGAGTTTTATGAGAAACGGAGAAAAAGATCCCTATGCCGGATATAAATTAGGCCAATATATACGAAAAACAGGTCTGATCGTTCCGTTTATCCTTGAATCTTCGGATACAAGCAACGAATCGTATGCAAAAGAACTGAATGCTTCGTTTATCGACAAGAACTCGAAAAGCTATCCGCAGGATTTACGAAAGAAAATCATGCGCCGGTTTGGATTCGGCGACTTCATCATTCTCAATCCGCATACAAAAAAAGAAATCATGCGCATCCGGAATCTGAAAGACCTGCAGAACAATATCCATAAGATACCCGACGATTCGCTCATCTACCACTTGTCACGTAATCATTTTTCGCGTTTTTTCTATTCGAGAGCCATGTTTCCGCCGGCTGAAGTGCTGAAATATGTCGATGTCAGCGACTACAAAGACATGAACGAAGCGCGCAAACTTATTTTCGACCTCATCGTACAATATCGCCGCATGAAAAACAGCGGTGTCGTGGCTATCTATCAGAAAGACCGCTTCGATGAGTACAGCAACTTTGCCCGCATCGGTGACGGTTCGCTGGGCGGAAAAGGTCGCGGCCTGGCCTTTATCGGTGCCATGATTAAGCGTTATCCAAAACTTGAATACGAAAACATGACTGTCACTATACCCCGTACCGTAGTCATTTGTACAGATATTTTCGACGAGTTCATGGAGAAAAATGACCTCTACCCCATTGCGCTCAGCAATGCCGATGACAACACCATTCTTCAACATTTTTTACAAGCCAGCCTACCCGAACGCATCATAGACGACCTTATGGCTATTTTCGATGTTGTTAATAGTCCTATTGCAGTCCGTTCGTCAAGCCTGCTCGAAGACTCTCATTATCAACCGTTCGCCGGCATTTATTCTACCTATATGGTTCCAAAGAGCGATAAGCGCGACGAAATGCTCCAATCGCTCCGAAACGCAATCAAAGCCGTCTACGCATCTGTCTTTTACCGCGACAGTAAAGCGTACATGACCGCCACATCCAACCTCATCGACCAGGAAAAAATGGCCGTTGTGCTTCAAGAGGTTGTCGGTTCCCAGTATAACGACCGTTTCTATCCCACCATGTCGGGAGTGGCCCGCTCGCTGAATTTCTACCCGATAGGTGATGAAAAATCAGAAGACGGTATTGCCAATGTCGCCTTAGGACTCGGGAAATACATCGTAGATGGCGGCATCACACTACGCTTTTCGCCCAAACATCCGCACAACATTTTACAGACCAGCACGATGGATTTGGCACTCAAGGAGACGCAGACTCAATTTTATGCCCTCGACCTTAAAAATATAACCCCATCGTTCTCCGTCGACGATGCATTCAATCTCCTGAAACTCCATATCAAGGATGCCGAATCCGACGGAACGCTGAAACTGACTGCGTCCACTTACGATCCGTACGATATGGTTATACGCGACGGCTACTATCCCGGAGGTCGAAAAATAATCTCATTCGTAAATATCTTGGAACATGACAAATTTCCATTGGCCGATACGCTGACACAGATCCTACACATCGGAGAAAAGGAGATGGGACGTCCGATCGAAATTGAATTTGCCATGAACATACATCCGGGGGCATCGGATAAAGCGACCTTCT
>CATXZX010000386.1 GCA_958404085.1 uncultured Prevotellaceae bacterium
CCTGGCACATGATGGCCAATCTGGAGGGGTGGGGAGGCCCCATAACCCGGGAGACCATCGCCATGCGGGCCAAACTCCAGAAAAAGATCGTAAAGCGTTTGCGGGAGTACGGCATAAATCCGATATACATGTCTTTTTACGGCATGGTGCCTGCCCTGCTTCAGGAAAAATATCCTGAAGCTGTCATCAAGGAACAGGGCCGCTGGGCCGGAGGGTTCAGACGGCCGTCGCTGCTTTTGCCCGGACAGGAACTCTATGACCGCATGGCCGACACATACTATCGGGAAGTCAGGAAACTGTACGGCCCGTTCCATTACTTTGCCGGCGAGCCGTTCCACGAAGGGGGCGACCGTACCGGAATCGATATCGGCGATCTGGCCCGGCGCGTATTGATGAAAATGAGACAGTACAATCCCGGTTGTGTCTGGGTTCTTCAGGGTTGGGGCGGCAATCCGTCGAGTGCGTTCCTGAGTAAATTGTCCAAGGAAAACGATGTGCTGATATGGGATATGCGGGGCGAACTGGGAGCCGAATGGGAACGACGGAAAGGATACGACGGCTATCCCTATTTATGGGGTGTCATCAATAATTTTGGCGAGATCACGGGCCTGTACGGCCGTCTGGCACGTTTCAGCCGCGAATTGTTCCGGGCTAAAAACAGCCCCTACGGCAGCAATCTGCAAGGCCTTAGCGTGGCTCCCGAAGGTATTTTGAATAATCCCGTCAACTATGATTTGTTGTACGAACTGGCATGGAACCGGGAACCCGTAGATGTAGACGAATGGATAATCCGTTACAGCGAGTACCGTTACGGGCGATCGGACCGTTCGATGGAACAGGTCTGGAAAATACTGTTGCAGACGGCTTATTCGAGCGAAGCGGATCCTATGTCGGCCGAACCGGGTTCCAACACGTTGCCGACCATTGTCGGCAATGCCGAGTCGTTGGTCTGTGCGCCGCCTTCGCTTAACCTCCGGCGTACGTCGTCCTGGGGAACGTCCGTGCTTTTCTATGACTATCGGAAAATGAGAACGATCGCTCCGCTCCTGCTCCAGGCCATCGACAGACTGAAAGGGGTAGACGCCTTTGAATACGATTTGGTAGACTTTACCCGTCAGTTGCTTTCCAACGAGTTCAAAGTTCATTATGCACAGGCTAACGCGGCTGTCGCGCGGTCCGACGCGAAGCAAATGGAAGTCCATGCGGCACAGATGATGGAGCTGATGGCCGATATGGATGCGCTGTTGTCCACCCGTCCCGAATTTATGGTCGGAACATGGCTGGGCAGCGCGAAAAGGATGGGAAAGACCGCTTATGAAAAGGCTTTGTACGAAAAGAATGCGCGTTCCATCATTACTTATTGGGGTACGGATGTCCCGAATACGGATCTTAGGGACTATGCCCACAAGGAATGGAGCGGGCTGATAAAGGATGTTTACATGCCTCGCTGGAAAAATTTCTTCGATTATCAGGCAAAACGTTTGCGTGGAGAACCGTGTACCGCTGTGCATCCTGTCGAACTGGAATTGGACTGGGCCGAAAAGAATAATCCCTATCCGGATACCCCGCAGGCAAGTCCGGTGGAAATATCCCGCAAACTATTGGAGAAATACATGCGAGGGTTTTAGACGGGCGTGTATGCCAGACCGCAAGGGCAAAACGCGGTGTCATATATTTGGATGACACGACGGCGATTTTTGGAGCGGAAGAGGAATATTCGCACGAAATTCGGAAACGCCGGTTTGGCTGGAATCGCAAGAAATCCCTATTTTTGCATTTCCTGTATTAACACGATAAACAATAGATGTAATGAGTAAGGTAATTATCCATAATTACGAAGAATTTGCGGCAATGCTGGGTCAGACAATCGGTGTGTCCGACTATGTGGATTTGCCGCAGGAACGGATTAATCTGTTTGCAGATGCAACGCTTGACCATCAGTGGATTCATGTGGACGTAGAGCGTGCCAAGGTGGAGAGTCCGTTTAACAGTACGATAGCCCACGGTTATCTGACACTGTCCATGCTACCTTATCTGTGGAACCAGATTATAGAGGTGAAGAACCTGAAGATGATGGTCAATTACGGCATGGACAAGATGAAGTTCGGCCAAGCGGTATTGGCCGGAGGTGCTATCCGCCTGCGTGCAGACCTTCATTCGATTGTCAACCTGCGCGGTGTGACGAAGGCCGAAATAAAGTTTGCGCTCGAAATCAAGGATTCTCCGAAGAAAGCGCTTGAAGGAATCGCGACGTTCCTTTATTATTTTGAATAGACATTTTTGTTTTCTGGGGGACGCTTTGCTTCGTGTTATCGGTGTTCGGTCAGTATGCAGACGCAGATCCGGTTCCATTCGGCCGTATCGAAGATTCTGTCAGCCCCCATTCCTTGGATGTGGATGCGTTCGGGAGCGATGCCGTAGCGTTCGGTCAGTATCTGGCCGACTGCTTCGGCACGTTGCTGGGCAATGCGTTTGTTGAGGCGCGCGTCGCCCTCGGGTGAGGCATAGCCGCAGATGTCGAGGCTGTAGTTTGCATTTTTTTTCATGTGCATCGCAATGCGTTCAAGGTATGGCAACTGCGAATCGCTGATGTCTGTCTTTCCTTGGGCGAACAGGATAAAAGTTTCCAGACTGTATAGGTCGGAATATTTGTCTGCATTCATTTGTACACCCGATAGCTCCCGGAGGCTGTTTGTTTCTTTTTGTAACGTTTAGATTTGTTGCCTGAGGCTGGCAATGGTGCGCTGGTTTTCTTCTTCAGTT
>CATXZX010000387.1 GCA_958404085.1 uncultured Prevotellaceae bacterium
GCAAGGTCGTCATGGACTGCTTCAACATTTGTCCGCTGGAGGGCGTTTATCATATTTGATAGTATAATAAGGTATAGAGAAGTCTGTGTCCATCAGGTACAGCCTTCTCTACCTTTTTATATGTTCTTTGTAACTTGAAAGCGGGTTTTTAAACTTCTGTTACCGACTTCGTTCGCGTAAAAAAGCAAAATGTGAAATCTTTTGCTTAGTTTTGCAAAGATTACATCCGTAGAAGTTTAGGTTATGAGGCTTTCGAAAATAGATTTGAAGAATATTCGGCTGATAGGCGATGAGGCTTACAGCATCGAATTCCCTTCTGACAAGAATGTGACCGTATTGCTCGGCGACAATGGCAGTGGAAAAACAACCGTGCTGGATGCTATCGCTTTTATGATAGCGCCGTTCATATCGGCTTTCCCCTCTATTTCCGATAAAAAAATGGCGGATTCGGATGTTCATCTGGACAAGGAAGGACGCATGAGCCCTTATCTGGAAGTGAAGGCCTGTTTTACGACAGGTAATCAAGAATCTATTTGTGAATACCGTACCCGGAAGGGATGGGAAAACGCTCCCGACAGCGATATAAAGGAAATGCGGCGCTATGCCCAGCGGATGAGGGAAAATTTGGAAGGACAGCAGCTGCCTGTATTTGCCTACTACGGAACCGGTAGGGGACAGATTAAGGCTCCGGAGCGGAAGCGGAACTTTCAGAAAGTATTTCAACGCTGGGATTGCTACAACAGCGCGCTGACTCCTTCGACCGATTTCAAAAGTTTCTTTGCCTGGTTCGACCTGATGGAGGACGAGGAACGTCGCGAACGTGAACGTCGGCGCGATTTCGATTACCGGCATCCGGCCTTGGAGGTTGTCCGGCGGGCCCTGTCCAATTTTGTGGGCAAGAAGTTCCATTCACCCCGCATCGAGTTGCATCCCCTGCGTTTTGTGATGACGGAGAACGTCGGCATTTGTATGGACCGTGTGTTGCGTATCGAGCAGATGAGTGACGGTTACAAAATCATTATCGCTATGGTGGCCGACATCGCTTCGCGTATGGCCGAGGCCAATCCCCAGATGGTCAACCCGCTGGAATCGTCGGGAGTCATTCTGATAGATGAGATAGACTTACACCTGCATCCCCTTTGGCAACGCGAGGTTGTGTGCCAGCTTGCTTCCACCTTTCCCAATGTGCAGTTCATATTGACAACCCATAGCCCCATCATCATTTCGGGCGCAGCGGATGTGGCTCAAGTGTTGCGGCTGGACGGAAACACTTCGCAGTTGCAGAACCTTACCACGTTGGACATCGGCCAGATTCTGTTAAGCGACCTCTTCGGCATTACATCGCTCCGTTCACCCATGTGGGACGTTAAGCTCCAGCGTAGGGTGGAACTGCTGGGTAAAGCTTCGCTCAACGAAGCCGAACAGCATGAACTGGATACCTTGAACAGCGAACTTTCGGTATTGCAGAACGGCGATACGCCCGAAGACATACGGGCCACGAATCTGCTTACTGCTATTGCGCGTAACCTGGGAATCGAACTATGAGAAAGGTCCGTAAATCGCATCAGGTTCCCGCGTCGTTGCAGCAGTTGGCAGACCCTGTCAAGCCGGAAGACATCGACGACAATCTGTATACACAGCCGGATACAAAGGCGCAACTCCGGGCCGACCAGTACAACAAGTGCGTTTATTGCGAATGCCTGTTGAACGGGGACTACGGCGATGTGGAACACTTCCGTCCCAAGAAGGGCTATACCCTTTACCCGAGCAATGGTATGCACAAGCCTGGCTATTATTGGCTGGCCTACCGGTGGAGCAACCTATTGCTCAGTTGCAGTACGTGCAACACATCGTATAAGAAAAATCATTTCGTGTTGGCCGATGAAGCCACCCGCAACATTGCCGGTCAAGACATAAGCCGCGAAGTGCCGCTCCTGATAAATCCGTCAAAAGAGAACCCGGCCCGTTTCATAGAGTTTCATGCCGAGGTCGTGGCTCCCCGTTTGGAAGCAGACGGAACAGAATCCCGCAAGGGACGGCACACCATTGATGTATTGCAGTTGAACGGTCGCCCGGTTTTGCTGGACAGTCGAAAACGGACATGGCTCAGCTATCAGAAATGGCGGAAGATGAAGGCCTTGTGTGAAACACTCTTTGCGCAAGGCATTTCCACGATAGAAGTACAGGAAATGTTTCGTACGGCCAGTAACGAATTACAACGAATGCAGGCACCTTGTGCCGAGTATTCGGGCATGTTGGTAAATAATACAAAATAAATGGAAAACGGACGCTCTGCCGCTCTTCTTAAATGTAAAAGCGACAGAGAAAGTCCTTTGCGGAGAATCCCTTCGCTCCCCTGACGGCGGATGCGTTGAAGAAGTATGGTGGATTTGCACACACCGTGTGAACCGACAATGTCCACCTGCGTGCCAGCCAGTCTGTTTCGTCGTAGATGTAGCGTGTGAAAGCCTCCGGCGTTTGGTCAAGAAGGCCTTTCATGTAGTTTTGAAAAGTTGAATATCAGTCATAATAATCGTTCTTGGATAGTACAAATAATCCCTCAATGAGGGACGAAATAGAGTGAATTCATCCCTCATTGAGGGATTTCCGAATCAAAAACAAGTCATAACGGTTAGAGCCCGGACAAGTTCAAGGTAAAAATATCTTTTTTATATGACGGTAGACATTACAGAGACATTCCGAAAAGATATGACGGACATCATGCGTCGGGAGTTGGACAGCGTCGGGTTCGACACCTCGG
>CATXZX010000388.1 GCA_958404085.1 uncultured Prevotellaceae bacterium
AATGTCTCCGAGCGAGTATATGGAAAGACTTCAGCAGGAAGGTTAGGGGATTTCACCACAGAGTAACACTGAGTTTCACAGAGTTCAATATTCAATATATGCAATTAAAGAAATAAGATTCTGTGAAACTCAGTGTTACTCTGTGGTGAATCATTGTATCTTATTCTTTTTCTTCCACTGCTCGTACTTCTTCAGCACTTTCAGTCCGTCGCTATTATACCAACTATATCCGTTACGGCGTTCGTGTCCTATTTCTGAGATATCGAACTTCTTCACTCCATCGCGGTCACTGAAGAAAGGACGGTTATCTTCCAGTGTATAGAAGCGTGCCCACAAAGGAGGACAATCCGTACATGGTACCATGCGGTAGTCTTTCTTTCCTTCGTTATTGGTGAAGAACTCTTTCTTTATGCCTTCAATCTTGGATGACTTGAACCATTCAACTGCATTTTCTATACAGTTGATAACCTCTTGTGAGGGATTGGGCAGAGACATTAATAGAATGACTATTTCGTCAGACTCTTGTCCGCTCAGTGAGGGTAACTCATAGGCGCGTGCTTTAGCGGGAGCAAGGGTGTGTTCGTCATGTTGTGCACACCAGACGGTTGGTTTGCCATTTAGGACAACTTGCGTTTTGAGGATGCACTCCACGCCTTTGTTGAATGCGGTGCGAGCACGGTTACAGATGCTGTCGGGGACATATTCATAAGGGGCTTTCTTTTCGTATACCTTGCGCAGAAGTTCCATTACATTTACCATCGCGTTGTCATTGTAGGTGATATGTGTGTAGTAACCTTTGGGACGGGGCCAGAACTGAGGCCAGCCTCCATTGGGATATTGTGCTTTGAGGATATAACGGATACCGTCCAGCGCACTGTCTCTGTATTTCTTAATATGAGTAGCCAGATACAGGCGGGAGAGGTATTGGATTTCCGTACTGGTGGCGTCGTTGTCTATGGTGCTTTCGTTCACTTCATCTTTGGAAGCAAGTACATCTTCCAGCTCTTGTTCTGTTAGTTCGGCAGGCATATAGATATTTTTAGGCCAGCCGCCGGTAGTTTGTTGATAGAGCAGGACATTGTCGCCAATGCGGATGGCTTCAGGAGTTTTAAAGAATTCGTCGTTTAACTTGGGTGCCATCTTTACCCAAGTTTTATACGGCTTTTTTTCTTTGTAGTTTACGGTTTCTTGTGCGAATAAGTTTGTCAGGCACAACAAGGCCAGACAACACAGGCAAATCTTTTTCATGGTCGTTGTTTTTTATAGTTCTACTGATGGCAAAAGTAGAGGAAAAAAATTCGCCTGATGGGGAATATTTGTTTTATTCCAGGTATTTTGTTACCTTTCCACTGATTTGCAACAAAGAAATCTCGCATAATTTAGTGTTATACTCCGCTGAAAGAATTCTTTCTTCTGCATCTAAAAGACTCTTCTGTGCTTCACGCATTTCGATACCTGAAAGATTTCCCAGCATATAACGCTCCATGGCAATCTCATGGTTTTCTTTAGCGGCTACAAGGTTCTGGCGTTCCAGGTTCAGCATTTGCAGGTTGTTCTGGTAAGCTTGCCATAAGTTGCTCAGGTCTGCACGTAAGGCTTGTTCCAGTTGTTCGCGTTCCAGGCGGGCATTCTGAATGGCAATACGTGCATTGTTGCGTTCTCGGCGACGGTTTCCGTCGAACAGGTTGAAACCGATAGTCAGGCCGAAGTTGGCACCAAGATTACCGCGTTGGATGTTAGTGGCGATATCGTATTTGTTGAAGGTATAGCCATAACCGCCGTTCATCTTCAGATAAGGATAGTCGCGGGAACAAACCTTTTTGTAATCCAACTGGGCAAGCGTGTTGTTTTGATAGGCTTTCAACAGAGAAGCGTTGGTTTGCAGAGTCATGTTCCAAAGCTCTTCAAAGTTTAGTCCACCGTCTACGTTGATCAGACTGTCTTGAATAATGATGGGCTGGTCTACATCTTCGTTCGCCATCAGTTCGTTCAGTTGGATACGGGAGGTATGCAGCAACTCTTGCTGTTTCATATACTGGGCACTGTCTGCATTGAAGTCTACCTTTGCCTGTTGGTAATCCAGACGGGAGAAGTTACCGATGTGATAACGCTCTTCCACGATACGCAAACGCTCTTTGGACAAAGATACGGCATAGCGGAAATTATTCAGACGGATCTTATGTTGCAGATAGTTGTAATATTCGGCAGCGATGTTGGCTATCAGGTCTTCTACGGCGATACGGGTATTGGTTTCACCTTGTCTTTCCAACTCTTTCAGACGTTGGTAGTTGGCGGTGATGTTGAAGCCGTCGAAGATAGTCCAGTTCAGATTAAGACCCACGTTCATGGTCTGATCGAATACACCATTCTCTTTGATATGTTCTCCGGTAGCCCGCACTTTACTGTCTGTATTGTCTACGGTTCCTTTATAACTTGCAGAGAGGTCAAGTGTCGGCAGATAACCGGCGTTTCCCAGCGTGGCGTTGTTTTTGCTGACTTGTTCCTCGTTGCGGGTAATGCGCAGCGAGTAGTTATTTTGAAGCCCGTATTCCAGGCAGGACTTTAATGTATAAGATTGCGGCATCTGCGCTTGTAACGCAAGCGAGGTGCTACAAATGGCTATGAGGGATAAAATCGTACGTTTCATGATTTCTTTAACTTACTTCTGTTAGTAGATACATAACTATATATGGCAGGCACGATGTACATCGTGAGGAATGTGGATACCAACATACCGCCCACTACGGCTGTACCC
>CATXZX010000389.1 GCA_958404085.1 uncultured Prevotellaceae bacterium
TATGCAGGTCGACACACAAACGGGGGTCGCGGCGGTCGAGCCGGATGCCCTGGTCGAAAAACATCGGCGTGTCGCAATGCGAGTCGAACGTCAGGATGCGGTCGTGAAGGCGCCGCGCACCGGCAAACGTCCGCGCCTCGCCCACCAGCCACACAAAGACGGGCAACATGCTACGGTCGCCGCGCGACAGGAAGCACTCCGGGTGCCATTGCACACCCAGCAAAGGTTTCTTCTCGCTGCTCTCCACCGCTTCCACGACACCGTCGGCACTGCGAGCCACGACGCGCAGATGCGGACCGGAGGCCTCCACCGCCTGATGGTGGAACGAGTTAACGGCTAGGCTGCCTCCCGGAAACAACCGGTCGAGCAGCGTGCCGGGCTCTATCCGCACCCGGTGCGAAGCCACGCCGCGGTCCTGGTCCTGACTGTGCTTCAGGAGTTCCCCGCCGGGGTGGCTGTGCAGCAGATCCTGGCACACGCCACCACCCAGGGCAGCCGCCATCAGCTGGCATCCCCTACAAATTCCCAGCACGGGCACCTGGCGGTCGAAGGCCAGGCGCACCAGCAACAACTCGCCGGCATCGCGTTCCGCGTTTACGCCGCCCAGTCCGGGCAAGGGGTCTTGCCCCAGAAACAAAGGGTTGAGGTCGGCCCCTCCCGAAAGGAGCAGGCCGTCGATGCGTCCGAGCCAGTCGCACAACACATCGGACTGGTCGGTCGGAGGCAGCACGACGGGTGTTCCGCCTGCGGCCTCCACACTCCGGTAATAGGCGGCGGCCAGTTCACAACCTTTGTCGCCGAAATTTCCTGTTATACCGATTACAGGTCGCGGACTATGCTGCGGAAACTCCGCGTACAGGCCATCGAGCCTGCCTTGCCAGTCAAAAACATCCATACGGTTCAAAATTTATACGTTCGTTTCGGATTTTTCGGGAACCAGCCTTTGCGTACCCGTTCCTCCTGTTCGAAAAGTTCCTTGATGGTCCAGAATGATGAAAAGGCGAACACGCTGAGCAGCGCGCTCCAGAACACATCGGCTATCAGCAAAGACGCCACACAGGCCGCAAGGCCCACAAGCAGGAATACCCACCACGGGCGTGTGCCCCAATAGTACTCGGTCTTGACGACCACGGGATGAAAAAAACCGATAACGAGAAACGTGGCCACCCCTATCAGCAGTCCTTCGAAACAAAGATTCATGAGCGGCCTCCCAGTTCGTCCATAATGTGCGCCGTAGGCAACTGTTTGTGGATGCTCTGTTCGAGCGAAATCATCGTGTCGGTAGAGGTCACGCCTTCTATGAGCTGGATGCGGTCGTTGAGCAGGCGCATCAGGTGTTCATTGTCGTGGGCATAGAGTTTCACGAGTATGTTGAAAGGCCCCGTCATAAAGTGGCATTCCACCACCTCGGGTATGTCGTTCAACTGCTGAGAGACCCGCTTGTACATAGAACCGTTTTCCAGTTTGATGCCGACATAGGTACACGTTGTGAACCCCAGGATTTTAGGATTGACCAGGTATCCCGAACCCGAGATGATGTCGGCATCCATCATTTTCTGCACACGCTGGTGTACGGCAGCCCTCGACACTCCGCACACGGTCGCCACATCCTTGAACGGCATGCGGGCATCGTTACCGATAATGCTCAGTATTTTTTTATCGAGAGCGTCTATCTTCATTTTCAGCTAAGTTTTTGGGTAATTGTATCATGTAAGCAAAGGTAGCAATTCTTTTTCTTTTAGCCGGCAGTACATCCCGAAAAGTTTATTAAACCGCCGGCACCGGCCGCGGGCGCACCGCCCGGCAACAAACTCCCAGGTATTTTGAAAAACCGGCCTGCTTTTTTCTACCGGAACGGACCTTTTTTCCGCGCCGCGGCCCGGCAAAGTTCTCCGTTCCGCAAAAAAAGCAATCCGACGCCGTTTCTCTCCGGTCCGGAAGCCCGTTATTTACTTTTTTTTGTTTACCTTTGCTCGAAGGAGTGTTCTCCGGACTCTTCCCGTACGATTTGTTTTCTTAATATACATACCTCATGAACACAACCCCGGCGCAGGGACAACGCCTGCAATCGCTCGACGCATTACGCGGATTCGACATGTTTTTCATCATGGGCGGCGATGCGCTGTTCCTTTCATTGGCCGCACTCTTTCCCGAAACGTTCCTCCGGCCCGCCGGCATGCAGATGATACACGTTCCGTGGGACGGGTTCGTATTCATCGACCTCGTATTCCCGCTTTTCCTGTTTTTGGCCGGTGTTTCGTTCCCCTTCTCGCTGGCCCGGCAGCGCGCCTCCGGCAAGACCGAGAGCACCATCCGCCGGAAAATAATACGCCGCGGCCTGACCCTTGTCGCACTGGGTGTCGTCTACAACGGTCTGTTGCAGTTCGACTTCGGTTCGTTACGCTATGCCAGCGTACTGGGCCGCATCGGACTGGCCTGGATGCTGGCGGCCCTGCTGACCCTGCGCACCGGTATACGGACCCGTGCCGCCGTATGCGTGGCAATTCTTGTAGGATACGCGCTGCTTTCGGCCTTAGTGGCCGCGCCCGATGCTGCCGGTGCCGCCGCCCTCTCGCCCGAAGGCAACCTGGCCGGTTACATAGACCGCCTGCTACTGCCCGGAAGGCTGCATAACGTCACGCGCGACCCCGAGGGACTGCTCTCCACCCTACCGGCCGTCGTTACGGCCCTGGCGGGTATCTTCACCGGCGAGTTCGTACGGTCTGCCGCCATTGCGGGACAC
>CATXZX010000390.1 GCA_958404085.1 uncultured Prevotellaceae bacterium
AATGAAAGTACTCGCTATTGGAACAGTTCGATAGTACTGGGAATTGATACGTTGGTATCGCTTGTGGCGACGTTAGTATCTTATGTCTTTATCGAAACGCTGGTGATGCAGGTTCCATTTGGCAGACAGATGTTTGTCGGCTGGCTGTTTGCGTCAGCCGTTTCCAGTATTGTTTCGTTTTCTTTTTTCCGGACTCACCGTTCTGTCATCCGTCATTCGATGGTGCGTGAATTATGGAAGTTCGGTGCCGCCTGCGGCCTGAAGGAAGTGGCCCTTGTGGCGTGTGCTTCGTTGTTGGCGGGGTGGACCTTTTCGTTCAATGCTTCGGTTCTTTATTTTGTACTCGATTTGTTGATTACGTTGTTTTCCCTGATAACGCTGCGTGTGGGACTTATTCTTTTTTATCAGTATATGAAACGTTCGCAAGTTCGCTCCAACAGCATGGAGGTGCTTGTGTTCGGTGTGGGCGACGAGCAGGTATCGCTCGTTACGCGTCTTCAGCATTCGCCTTTTTACCGGGTATGCGGTTTTCTGACGTACGGAAAAATCATGCGCCATCAGACACTTTCCGGCCTGCCTGTATACTATTTCGAAAATGAAGACACGTTCCGTACGCTGATGATGAACAAAGGTTTCGGCGGTGTGCTTTTTGAATCGAACGATGCGCTCAAGACCGAGCAGGAACGCCTGCTTCGTTTCTGTTCGCATGTAGGTTTGAAGGTTTTGGTCGTTCCTCCGATTGACGAGACCGGATGTGTGAAAAATGTAAAACTGCGGATTCGTGAAGTCAAGATCGAAGATTTGTTGGGACGCCCCGAGATACGTATTTCAATGAACGAGATTCATGAAAACTTCAGTGGAAAAACGGTAATGGTGACGGGTGCGGCCGGCAGTATCGGCTCCGAACTTTGTCGGCAGTTGGCCGGATTCGGAGTCAAGAAACTGATACTTTACGATAACTCGGAGACTCCTATGCATAACGTGCGTCTGGAACTGGAAGAGCGTTTCCCGAATCTCGATTTTGTCCCGGTTATTGGTGATGTCCGCCTGAAGGCGCGTCTGAATTTTGCCTTCCGTACATATCATCCTCAAGTCGTTTTTCATGCGGCTGCCTACAAACATGTGCCGCTGATGGAGGAAAATCCTTGCGAGGCGGTGTTTGTCAATGTGGCCGGAAGCCGAAACGTAGCCGACTTCTGCCTGCGTTACAATGTCGAGAAGATGGTTATGATTAGTACGGACAAAGCCGTGAATCCTACCAACATTATGGGATGTACCAAGCGTCTGGCTGAAATTTATGTGCAGAGCTTAGGTCTGGCGATAGCCAGTGGCGAGGTGCAGGGGAATACCAAATTCGTTACGACGCGCTTCGGAAACGTATTGGGTTCGAACGGGTCGGTGATACCTCGTTTCCGTGCCCAAATAGAAAAGGGTGGCCCGGTAACGGTTACGCACCCCGACATTACCCGCTTCTTCATGACCATTCCCGAGGCCTGCCGCTTGGTGATGGAAGCCGCTACGATGACACGCGGCAACCAGATATTTGTGTTCGATATGGGCAAGAGCGTAAAAATAGCCGATTTGGCCAAACGAATGATAGAACTGGCCGGCTTGAAGGAAGGCGTGGATATAAACATCGAGTACACCGGTTTGCGTCCGGGCGAGAAACTTTATGAAGAAGTTCTGTCCGACGTGGAAAATACCCAGCCAACCAATCATGAAAAAATCCGCATAGCCAGTGTTCGCGAGTATACCTATAACGATGTACTCCCCATCATGGACCATCTGGAGGAACTTTCGCGTGCGGTCGATATACCGAAAATGGTAAAACTGATGAAGGCTTTTGTTCCCGAGTTCAAGTCGAAGAACTCGGAGTTCGAGAAGTACGATCAGGAAAAGTAAATGAAATAGAATTTTGAAAAGGGATAGTTCCGAAGCCGAGTGCGGAGGGGCTATCCCTTTTCTGTGTTTTTTGAACGGAGTGTATTGCTACGAAACCCGGTATGGGCGGTAGTGCGAAAAGTTATTTCACTTCGATGATTTCGTGGATGTCGGTTGTGAATTTCCGGGAACGGAACAGGTGGTTGGAGGCCGCCGAAAAGTTTCCTTGCGAGGCTATGCGTAAGGACTCGGTTCCGTTTTTCCGGCAGATGTCGTCGTAAGCATTCAGCAGGTTCCGCTGCTTGTTGCGGTCGATGGTGTCGAACAAAGATCCGGGGACACCGCATTGGGTAAAAATGCCGGTAAACGTAACACCTGCTTTTTTGTAGCCGAATCCGGGTCTGAAAATGGCTTTCAGGCAGTGGGAGGCGGCCACTGCGAACTCGCGCGGAT
Source organism: uncultured Prevotellaceae bacterium (assembly GCA_958404085.1). Classification (GTDB taxonomy): domain Bacteria; phylum Bacteroidota; class Bacteroidia; order Bacteroidales; family Bacteroidaceae; genus Alloprevotella. The sequence continues at coordinate 2,335 of CATXZX010000390.1, forward strand.
CGGCTGTCGGTACGTCGAATGTATGCGATTGGGTGTTGGCGTACTGAGGCAGGTCCGTACGGAAACGGTCTGTACGGATATAGACGGTCAGTGTGGCCGCATGGCTTTGCTGCCTGCGCAGTTGCCGGCAGGCCTGTACGGCAAAGTCGATGACCAAAGTCCGCAATTCTTCAAAGTCTGTTACCGGGCTGTTGAAACTGCGCGATACGGTAATACTCTTTTTAACTCCGTTTCTTTCGAGGGGAATGCAGGCCTTGCCGTGCAGTTCATGCCAGGTGTCCAATCCTGTTGTGCCGAACAACCGACGGACTCTGTCGCTGTCCCACAGCGTGAAGTCGTACGCCGTACGCAGTCCCGAATCGGTCAGGCGGGCCAGGTGTTTTCTGCCGATACCCCACACGTCGGCA
>CATXZX010000391.1 GCA_958404085.1 uncultured Prevotellaceae bacterium
CGGAAAAATGAATAGCATGGAGGCCACCTGGGCATGGACGAGGCGCAATGTGCGTCCCGGTCCGATGGGTTCCTCAAGCAGGTGCGAATAGACAGCGGCCAGCAGGGTCAGCGGTCGGAACAGGCGCGGATAGCGGTCGAATACGTTACCCCGGGCGGCCGTCTGGGTGCGGCGTCCGGCCCGGAGGCAGGGCTGTTGTACAGTACATTCCTTTTTCATCTTCGTTCAATTTAGGGCGTTTAGCTTGTTTGACGAAGCAAAGGAATAGAACCGTAGTGACAGTGGATGTCACAACTGCATTTTTTCTGTTAAATGTCTGAGGTGTTCGCGCAGATATTGGATGAATTCGGGAGAACCGAGTACTTCGATGTCGTCGAGCAGTCCGAGGACAAAGCGACCTATACCCTTGAAGGAACAAACTTCTGTGTTCAGCAGGCTGCGTCCGTCGTCTTCGAGTTTGAGCAGGCGGGTAGCGTCGGGAAACTCTTCGACGAGCAGACTGGTCGAGAGCTGACCGAGGAGCAGCGATACGGGCATGGTTTTTTCTCCGCTGAAGTGGAACAGGTCCGTATAGTAAGGCTGGTGCTGGTTCTTGTAATTCCAGAGAAGGTCCATAATCTCGACTTTCGCAATGCGCGACACCTTGAAAGTCTTGCTTTCCTTGGTTGCAAGTTCGAAACACCTTACCTCCGTATTTCCGTTCAGGAACATGTAGGGTTCTACGATGCGCGAGGATATTTGTCCGCTGTGCGGCGAGTTGTAGTCCTTCAGGATAACGGTGCGCTCCTGCTTGATAGCTTCGTAAAGTTCGTGTATGTTCAGGGCGACGCGTTCGTTGACGCTGTGTGCGGCCAGCACCTTGTAGTCATAGAGCCGGCCCAGTTTCCAACGCAGCGCACGCACCTGTTCACTGTTGTCGTGTACGGAGTTAAGTACCTGATTGATGGTGAGGGCTTCTTCTTCCGTGAAGTGGACAAGATCGGATATTTGTTCGAAAAAGGGCGATGATTTGTCGAGCCTGTACACGTTCGATGTACGGATAACTACAAATCCCATCTGACGGAATGCGTCGAGGTATCTGTAAATGGTTCGTCGGCTCATATTGAGTTTTTCACACAAATTGTCCACCGAGTAGTCGGTGTTTTGTGTCAGTAATATCATCAACCTCAGTTGACGATCAAATTTGTCGTACTCCATAAAATATGCTGGTCGTTTTCTATAAGCAAAGTTATAACAAAATAAGCGTGTAAACAATAGCGTATTGATATTTTTAACAAAAAGAAAATAAAGAACACGCAGCATGGGCCTTTTTGTATAGAAAATGCTTCCTTTGTGGCGGGGATGGGGAGGCTTTGGGGGTGGTTGGGCGCGGGTGGTTTCCGAAGGGTGCCGCGAGTTGCGCGGCACTGTTTTTGTGCTTTATTACGGGCAGATGTTAGATGAAAAGATTGTCTATAACTTGCTTTCTGAAGTGGTATGGTCTGTGACAGGTGTTATTGTATTACCGGTGTCGGTTTGTGATGCTATCAGCTGGTAATAAGCTCCTTTTCGTTCTATCAGGGTTTCGTGATTCCCGATTTCTACGATGGACCCTTCGTGCATGACGACAATTTGGTCTGCATTGCGTATGGTACTCAGACGGTGTGCGATGACAACGACGGTACGTTCCTTGAATACGGAGTTGAGCGCATTGACAATGAGTCGCTCGTTGACCGTATCCAACGCATTGGTCGCTTCGTCCAGAAACAGATATTGAGGGTCGCGATACAGGGCACGGGCTATCAGCAGGCGCTGTTTCTGTCCGCCGCTCAGTCCGCGTCCCTTTTCACCGACAGGCGTGTCGAAGCCTTTGGGCATGGCGTTTATCTCTTCTTCGATGCGGGCGGCCCGACAGCAGGCTCTTACCTTGTCGTAGTCGATGTGTTCGTCATCCAGTACGATATTGTTCAGTATGGTGTCGCTGAATATTTTTCCGTCCTGCATCACGACGCCGCACAAGTCGCGCCATTGGCGCAGATTGATGGCTGTCACGTTCATACCTCCCATCTTGATGTCGCCGTAGCTGGGGCGGTACAGGCGAACCAGGAGCTTGAGCAACGTAGACTTGCCGCTTCCGCTTCCGCCTACGATGGCCGTCACTTTGTTTTGCGGTATGCGCAGACGGATGTTGCGCAGCACCATCGGTGAATTGCTTGTATATTGGAACATGACGTTTTCCAATGTGATGTCCCGCGACTCGGGCAGCACCGTGCCTGCACCTACCGAGAGCAAATCTTCCTCATCGTCCAGCTGGCGAATCTCGTTCATGCGCAGAAAACTTATTTTGGCATATTGTGCCGAAACGATGAAGTTGATGAACTGCACCAATGGCCCGTTCATCATGCCGATGATGAACTGGGTGGAAATCATGACACCGAAAGTGATTTCGCCCCTTATTACGGCGGTAGCGCAGAAAAAGACGATGGCCATGTTCTTGACACTTTCGATGAACTGTGCCCCCAGGTTTTGCATGTTGGTGACGGTCAGCACCCGTTTGTTTACATGATACAGCCGGGCCTGAATCTCCTCCCATTTCCAGCGGCGGTTCTTCTCGTAGTTGTATATTTTGATGTCCTGGATGGCCGAAACGGTCTCCACCCAATAACTTTGGTCGCGCGACACCAGTTCGAAGTATTCCCAATCCAGTTTTTTGCGGATGCGCAGGAAGAGCAACACCCAGCCGGCATAGA
>CATXZX010000392.1 GCA_958404085.1 uncultured Prevotellaceae bacterium
ACGTGGTACGACGGCGTGTTCTTGAGGGCCTGCTTGTCCTCCTGGCTGAAGGGTTCGGGCTTTTTGGGATTCGAGGAGTAGAGCTTCAGTTCCGATACGACGGCGTTCGGACCTTTCAGGGCCTCGAATACGAGTACCAGCTGGTGGTAGGCGAAAGCCTTGCGCGGCAGTTTGAAGCGGAAGCGTGCTTCTTTCTTGGCCGTCAGGTCGGTGGGGCCTTGCACCTCGTTGCCGTCTACCACGATGTGCTGCTGGCGGTCGCTGTCTACCAGGTAGGCAACCTCCAGTTCGTAGTCGGCCTGGATGTCGAGGTGGTTGAAGGCGTAAATGACCTTACCGCCGAAGTTACAGGTGCGTACGGCTCCCGTTCCGCCCACCGACTCGGGCATGGTGTAGTTCTCGCCCAGCACCAGAAAGGGCTGTTCGCCGTCCACACCGCAGTTGTTCGTTGCCACAAGGTGCATGGTGTTTTGTGCCAGGACTCCGCCCGTCACGAACCATGCAAGCAAGAACACGGAAATACAGTTCCAGATGTTTTTTCTCATACGATTATAATAGTTTAGGTGTTATGCGTTGTTTTGCAAAGTTAGCACAGAACGGGGAAACGGGCAATCGTACTTTTTCAGCAACGTTGTAGAAAACGGAACTAAAAAGGCACTTGAAAATTCCGAAACGGACCGGAGTACGTCGGAAGGTGTCCGAAGTTGTCTGCCGGAGGGTTATTTCCAGTGGAAATAGCGCAGTTTCCAGCGCAACTTCAGCTTGCGGAAAAGGTTGAGAGGCTTGCGACGGATACGGCCGCGGCAGTTGGCCGCAAAGTCGTCCACGGCATCGAGTACGCGGGCCGAGTTGCGTCCGTCGCGGTGGGGCTCATGGTGGAGGGTATAGCGCCGGATGGCCTCCATGAGGTCGGCCGGATGGGTCAGGGCGCGTTCGAGGGCCGGGCCGACGGCTTCCGTCTCGCGTACGTCGAGCAGGTGCGGGCCGGGATGGGTGTTGCGGAACGTCACGACCGGTTTATCCAGCATCATGTACTCTACGGTGATGCTCGACGAGTCGCACAGCATCACGTCGCTCTGGCGGAATGTGTTCAGTCCCTCGTTGATGCGGCTGAAGGTCACGTTGCTTTTTTCGTCGGCCAGGCGGCGGTAGTCTTCCAGCAGTTGCGGGTCGGTCAGTTTGGGATGGAAGGTGATGATCCAGTCCCATGGCTTTTCGTCGGCCAGGCGGCTGATGGTGGGCAGCAGGTCCCATGCCGACGAGATGCCCCGGGTAAACGTGGGTGCGTAGAGTACGACGGGCCGTTTGCGCGGCGCTTCGGGCGGCAGGGCGGGGTCGAAAAAGGCGTCTACCTTGCACCATCCCGTTTCGTAGACACGGAAAAAGCCGTATTTCCGTTCCAGTTGCCGGAAGTATCCCGTGCTGCTCTCGCCCTGCGAACAGTAGATGTCGAACCAGCCGCGTATGGTGAAATGGTCGTCTACCTTTTCGATGCGTTTCTTCATGGGGTAACCGTGGAAAACGGCCACCTTGATGCCCGGAAAGAAGTCGTAAATCCAGTTTCCGGGTGCGAATACGGCCAGCGGGTCGTAGGCTTTTACTTCGTCGATGGTGCGGAGGCGTCGTTCGTCGGGTTGTAGCTGGTCGGGACACGAAGGTTCCAGGTACCAGGCACATTCGTCGCCGCGCCGGCGGATTTCTTTTTGCAACGGGCGCAGGATGGAGTAGGCATAGGTGAGGGATGCAAAGAAAAGGTAACGCTTGGCCATAGACTGATTACTGGTATTTTAGGTCGTACTTGATGCGGTGGCGGCGCGAGAAGCGGCGCCAGAAGTGTTCGCGCGCCTTCATGATCCATCGGCGGCAGAGTGCGGCGTCGGCACCGCGGGCTGCGGCGTATTCTTCGGCCAGCAGGTAGAAAAAGTCGGGCTGTCCCCAGAGGCGGGCCATGTTGGCGCAACCGCGTCGTACGCTGACCGGACCGAAGTACATGCGGTTGGTGTCGACCAGCGCAAAATGCCAGTTGCCGTTGACATGGTCGAAGAGGATGTTGCCGGGCGAGTAGTCCAGGTGCATGATGCCGGCGGTGTGGAGGCGCGCCGTGAAGCGGGCGAATGCCGTTACGACATCGGTACATTCGCCGGCCGGCGTGTTGCCGAACTCGTAGAAACGGCGCGTGTAGGGGCATTGCAGGCTGACGAAGTACGAGTGGGCGATGAGTCCGAAGCGGCGTTCTTCGATGTAGGCCACCGGGACGGGGGTCTCGAACCCTTTTTTGAGTAGAATCTGCGGGTAGATGTAGGCGCGCATGCCTTTGGGAGAACGGATGAACGAGTAGATGAAACGATTGGGCCAGGCTGGTATGGCATAGCGCTTGACGTTCAGCTCCAGACCGGCGGTGCGGCATACGCGGATGCTGTTCCGGCCTTTGTGGATCTCGCGGCCTTCGTGTTCGAAGTGCTCGTCGATGTGCGTCAGGTAGTCGCGCAAGTGTTCGTATTCCGGGTTTATAATCAGTTTCATCGGGGCGTTCGTTTTTCTCTACTACGAGCAAAGGTAGGAAAAAAAAACGTAAAAAACGAATGAAGCGCTTTTTTACGCGGTCCGGTATCGGGGTGCGCGGGTCTGAGGGGCCTCTAACGGCGCACGACCTCGGAGATTTTTCGAAAAATCTCGGGGCAGTGGCGTAGTTCCGTGGCTGGACTAACCGAATATCCGGCTCACCCGGT
>CATXZX010000393.1 GCA_958404085.1 uncultured Prevotellaceae bacterium
TGGGCAATCCGATAGCTTCGATCAAGGTTTCGAGTGTGTTGAACTTCAGCGAAGTGAGCCCGAAACGTTCGGCCAGAATCTCTACCATGCGCTTGTACTCGGGCGAGTCGGTTGTCGCATATTTTTCCAGGTTCTTGTTTTCGTCTCCCTCCAACTCTTTGATGATGCGGCGTGTAATGAGTTCCAAATCGCTTTTAGACGATGTGAACCCGATGAAGGGACAACCGTAAATAAGTGGCGGACATGCAATGCGCATGTGAATCTCTCGCGCACCGTAGTCGTAGAGAATCCGCACATTGTCGCGCAACTGCGTGCCGCGAACGATGGAGTCGTCGCAGAAGAGGACGCGTTTGTTTTCCAGCATCGAGCGGTTGGCGATGAGCTTCATCTTGGCTACCAGCGAGCGCATCTCCTGATTGCTCGGCGTGAAGCTCCGGGGCCACGTCGGTGTATACTTGGATATGGCGCGTTGGTAGGGCTTTCCCATACCGGTGGCGTAGCCGAGTGCCATGCCTACACCTGAATCGGGTATGCCGCATACGCAATCCACCTCGGAATCGTCCTTTTTAGCCATCTTTTCGCCAATGGCAAACCGGACTTGCTCTACGTTGCGGTTTTCGTAGCACGATGTGGGAAAACCGTAGTACACCCATAAGAACGAGCATATCTGCATTTTCTTTTCGGGGGCACGGAGTTGTTCCGTACGGTCTGCATGTATGCGTACAACCTCTCCCGGACCTAAATAACGCTCAATCTCGAAGTCGAGGTTCGTGAAACTGCTCGATTCGCTCGATACGGCGTAAGCCCCTTCCTTGCGTGCTATGACGATGGGGGTACGTCCTCTTTTGTCGCGTGCGGCTATGATGCCGTTTTCTGTCAGAAGCAGCATGGAACACGAGCCTTTGATGTGGCGGAAGACGTTTTCGATGCCGTCTACGAAGTCTTTGCCTTGTATCAGCAAGAGAGCAATCAGCTCGGTCTGGTTTGTCTTGCCCGAACTAAGCTCTGCAAAGTGCATGTTTTGGCTCAGAAGTTGCTTTTCCAGTTCTTCTATGTTTACGATTTTCGCCACTGTGACAATGGCGAAGCGTCCTAAATGCGAATTCAGCACCAGCGGTTGCGCGTCGGTGTCGCTGATGATGCCGATGCCGGCGTTTCCCTTGAATTTTTCAAGCAGTGGTTCAAATTTGGTACGGAAATAAGAATTTTCCAAGTTGTGGATAGACCGGAAAAAACCTTCACCTTCTGCATACGTAGCCATACCACCTCGTCGGGTTCCGAGGTGTGAATTGTAATCTGTTCCGTAAAATAAGTCTGTAACACAACCCTTTTTCGAGACTGTTCCGAAAAAACCTCCCATTGGTAACTTTTTTTGTTGAATTGAGGATGCAAAAATACGAAGAAGGTCGAATTTCTGGACCTTTCGAAGTGTCTTTTTTTGTGTATGGCTTTGTGATTTTTTTACGTTGGAACTATTCCGGATTTAGCGTCCTGCGTCCGTTCGGTGGACGGTTGTTTTTTTATTTGGCAGGAGCCTGCCAGAAATAAGCGTCATCGTTTGTGCGGTTATCCTTGCCATATCCTTCAAAACCTTCCGGACACAGGCTGATTTGTTCCGAATGGCGGGATTTGTTGGATTCGCTTTCCGAACAACTGCGCAGATGGCAGTTCATCCAATAAAGGTTTTTGGCCATATAATGTAGCAGATAACCTTCTTTGGTCTGCTTGCTTTTATGGTTCCAGTTGGCATCTTCGTTCAAGACGAGCGGCTGGTCGTTGATAAGGCGCTGCCGGACTTCTCCCGGATGCAGCAGCAAACCGTTCTCATCGGTGACGTAGGCGGCGAAAGAGGGGTCCATCCAGATCCACTTACCTAAATCCTTGCTCCATACCACGTTGATGACATGGCAATCGGGGTCGGTGCGGTATGCCCGTGGCTGGCATGTCAGGAATCGGGAGGGATAACCCAGTGCCAGGTAGCAGTCGTTCAGCATCGTGGCCAGCATGCGGCAATTATATCCGCGGTTCTCTTTCTTGGCCAGTTCGTACATGTCAATCGCATTGAGCGGGCATTGCGGCCAACGGGACGACCCGTCGTGGCGGATGGCATCGTGCAACCAGTACATGACGTTTTTGATGCGCGAAATCTCATCTCCGTTTCCGGCAATGCTGTCCAGGTTGAAATAAGCCCGTATACGCACCAGGAGCGTATCGTCGGGAGTGTCGTAGGTGAAAGGTGCTTTTCCCGTACTTTCTTTGGCGTAGGGGCCGCATTGTTTGAGTACATAGAGATAATCGCCCGTCTTACGCGCTTTAGCCAATATCTTCTGGAAACGCGCATCGTCCTGAAGCGGTTTCCAAAGTTTGTCCTGTTTCAAATTCTGATAGCGCAAACATTCCAGATCGACCGAGGCTTCCAGAAGATCCATGGATTCTGCCGTTTTACCCTCTTTCATAAACGTGACCGCCTGTTCATAGAACAAATTCGTAATGACAGAATTTCCCCGACAGGCATCCGTCTTTCCTTTTGTTTGTCTGTATAAATCCAGCAGTTTGTCTACCGTGCGGTCGTAAAGCTGTTTGTTCTCACGAGGCGAGGGCGTTTCCTTGATCCATGCCTTCTTTGAAGACTCGAATACGATTCCCTGTGTCACATACCCCTTAAACGCCGGACAATTATCCGGTTCTCCGAAGTGGGTTTCCAATACGACGTCGTGGAATACG
>CATXZX010000394.1 GCA_958404085.1 uncultured Prevotellaceae bacterium
AGCGGACATACATGGATATTCCTTATTCTGTCCGGTGCTGCCACAGGTCTCTCGTGGCTGTTCTACTTCAAGGCATTGCAGGTGGGGGATGTGTCGCGTGTGGCACCGATAGATAAATTGAGCGTGGTGATTACCATCTGCCTTTCCTTTCTGTTTCTGAAAGAGCCGGCCAGTCTGCGGGTTATCATCGGGGCATTGCTCATTACGGGTGGCAGTATTGTAATGTTAATAAAGTAGAAAAGTATGAAGATATTGATCATAGAAGACGAACGAAGTCTTTCGGATAGCATCGTAGCCTACCTCAGTAGTGAAAAATATCTGTGCGAACAGGCTTTCACCTATGACGATGCCAAGATGAAGGTAAACCTGTATGAGTACGATTGCGTGTTGCTCGACCTGATGCTGCCCGGTGGCAACGGTCTCGACATCCTGCGTGACATCCGGAAGCAACGTAACCCGGTAGGTGTGATTATCGTATCGGCCAAAGACTCGCTGGGTGATAAAGTGAAAGGATTGGAGATAGGTGCGGATGACTACCTTGCCAAACCTTTTCACCTGCCCGAACTCAGTATGCGCATCTATGCCATTATCCGCCGTAAGGAGTTCGCGGCAAACAATATCTTGGAGAGCAATGGAGTACGGATTGACTTGTTGAACAAGTCGGCTGTAGTGAATGAAACGCCGATAGAACTTACCAAGTCGGAATACGAACTGCTATTGTTTTTTATTGGAAATAAAGACCGTGTCATATCGAAGAGCGCCATGGCTGAACATCTTAGTGGCGAAATGGCGGACATGATGGACAATCACGATTTTGTCTATACCCACATCAAGAACCTGAAAGCGAAACTTGCCGCTGCGGGATGTAAAGATTGCATTAAGAATGTGTATGGAACGGGATATAAATGGACGGAACTATGAAAAAGAAGAGCCTGATGTACAAATCGCTCACGCAGTTCATCGTTTGCGTGGCAATACTCCTGCTGCTGGCAACCCCTCTGTTTTATTGGCTGACCAAGAGTTTCTATGCCGAGGACATAATAGATATTATCGAAGCCGTACAGCAAGGGAAACCGGTTCCGGCCCTCGACCTTGAAGAGGATATCCTGCATGGTATCATGATACAGTTTGCACTTATCGTTACGGTATTGGGCGTGGCTATCGTGCTGACGATGCGTTTTATCTCCGACCGGTTATGGCAACCGTTTGATAAAACACTGGAGGCGATAGAACATTTCAAGCTGGAAAACGGAGTATGTCCACAATTAGCGGAAAGTGACACCAAAGAATTTGTAAGACTAAATATCGCCCTGCAAAGGTTGATGACAGACAGTCTTCACAGCTACCGGTTACAGAAAGAGTTTACGGAAAATGCCTCACATGAGCTACAAACGCCATTGGCTGTATTCCAAAGCAAGCTCGACCTGTTGCTCCAACAGCCGGAGCTAACCGAACGGCAAGCCTCCATCATACAGGATTTATACCAAATGAACAGCCGTTTGTCGCGTTTGAACCGAAACCTGCTTCTGTTGGCCAAGATGGAGAACAACCAGTTCAGCCGTACGGAGTCCGTCGATGTCATAACGGTGATAAAAGACCTTCAGCCCTATCTCGAAAGTCTCTCCGGAGGATTGATCTTGAAGCAAAACTTTTCAACGGCTTCCTTGCCGATAAAGGCCAACCGTTCTCTGTTGGAAAGCATGGTAAACAACCTCGTCGTGAATGCCGTGCGCCACAATAAGACGAGTGGGGAGATAACCGTATTCTTGTCGGACAACCGGCTGATGGTATCCAATACGTCCGATGACGCGGCACTGGATGCAGACCAGATATTCAACCGTTTCTATCGTCCTTCGGAAAAGACGACGGGCAACGGTCTCGGGCTTTCCATTGTCAAGGCAGTATGCGATTATCACGGCTGGAAGATTTTATACGCCTATGCTGATGGAAAACATCAGTTTGTGGTGATATTCCGGTAAATCTTCAAACTTTCCCCAAAATCGCCCGATATCTTTGCTGCCGTAATTCAAAAAGATTATGGCAGCATGAAAAAGATAGTACTATGTATCGTTGGCATTTACAGCTTTACCCTTTTGTCGGCCCGGACTTCGGCAGACAGCCTGATTGCCGAGAGAAAGGACAGTTTACGTATCTCCGCAACAAGCAATTTCAGCGGAAGACTTGACCGGTTCTCGTCTTCCCATTTCTATCAGATGACATACATCGGCGTTCCGCTGGTTGTCGGAGGCCTGATTGTAAAAAGTGAGGACGACCATTTCCGGAGTCTGCGCAACGATTATATGCCCCGGTTCGACCGCCATGCGGACGACTATATGCAGTATGCCCCTGCCGCGATAATGCTCGGTATGAAAGTCGCCGGTGTGCAAAGCCGCAGTTCATGGGGCAGGATGATTGTCTCCGACGCTTTTTCCGCCATCCTTATGGGAAGTGTGGTGAACACGTTGAAACGCACGACCAACGTAGAGCGTCCGGATGGTTCCAACCGCCATTCTTTTCCTTCCGGACATACTGCCACGGCATTTATGACCGCTACCATGTTCAATAAGGAGTACGGACATAAAAGTCCGTGGATCGGTGTCGGGGCATACAGCATGGCCACCGTAACCGGCCTTATGCGGATGGCAAATAACAAGCATTGGCTGAGTGACGTGCTGACCGGCGCGGGCATAGGAATACTCTCGACAGAAATTGGTTATTAC
>CATXZX010000395.1 GCA_958404085.1 uncultured Prevotellaceae bacterium
TCGGCGTGGTATGTGCTCTCGGCTATTGGGTTCTATCCTGTGGAACCGTGTGGCGGAATCTATCAGATCGGTTCGCCTACGGTCCGCCGTGCCGAGGTGAATGTCGGGGCCGGCCGCTCGTTGCGTATCATTACGTACAACAACAGCGAAAAGTCGTGCTACATCCGCCAGATAAAGTTGAATGGCAAAAAATATCCCTATACCTACCTGCGTCATGAGGATTTGGTGAAAGGCGGGCTGTTGGAATTTTATATGAGCGAGACCCCTTCGCGGTACGGGCATCGCTGACAGGTTGTTTCTCCGCGTAAATTGGATGAGAGATGGATAAGATAGAACTGAACGTACAGGAGGTTTCGAAAGGCATTACGTATAAGGGCATTTATGTATTGCTGCTGAAGGAACTGGACGGTGAGCGGCGTATGCCCGTCATGATAGGAGCGGAGGAGGCGAAGAACATCGTCCAGAATCTGCGTACGCACTTAGTTCGTGAGGGAATGGGCGATATTCTCCATTCTGTCTTGAATCTGTATGCTATCTTGTTGGACGAAGTGCTTATCTATAAGGTAGACGGCGGCGTATTCCGTGCTTTTCTCTTTTTCAAGAAAGAAGGCTTGATCGAACGGCTCGACGTGCGTGCTTCGGATGCCGTGGCCCTGTCGTTGGTGTGCCATTGTCCGATTTATATCGTGCGTTCGCTGTTCGAGCGTCAGTATATGCGCGAAATAGGTGGCGGAGCCGTTTCTTTTCCCATCAATTCGCTGAGTATCGCGTTGCTCGAAGAGGCACTCGCCAATGCCATCCGCGAAGAAAACTATGAACTTGCGTCGCAGTTGCGCGACGAAATTAGAAGACGAAAATGAAAGAAACACGTTTTTTTTATGTACCCGATGCTGCGGTGGCCGACGAGTTGCCTGCCGAGGAGTGTGCCCATGTGGCCCGTGTGCTTCGTTTGCAGTCGGGAGACGAAATCATGTTGACCGACGGGAAAGGTACTTTTTACAAGGCTCTACTGACAGTGGCCTCGCCCAAGCGTTGCCGGTATGAGGTGGTAGAGGCCCTTCCCCAGACACCGGCATGGAAAGGGCGCATACACCTGGCTGTGGCGCCTACAAAGAATATGGACCGTATGGAGTGGCTGGCCGAAAAGGCTACCGAGGTGGGATTCGATGCCCTGACGTTTCTGTCGACGGCGTTCACCGAGCGGAAAGTCGTAAAGGAGGAACGCATCGACAAAATATTGGTTGCCGCCATGAAGCAGAGTCACAAGGCCTGGAAACCCGAGCTTCATCCTTTGTGCCAGCTCCCGGATTTTTTGAAATCGAGGCCTGAAAAAAGAAAATATGTGGCCCATTGTTATTCGCAGGACGATTTTCCGGATTTGAAGATGGACAAGCCCTTCCTGTTCGATGCCATGGGCGAACAAGAAGACACCGTGGTACTGGTGGGACCGGAAGGGGATTTCAGTGTCGACGAGGTTCGGATGGCTGTTGCGGCCGGATTCGAGCCCGTCAGTCTGGGGAACAGCCGGCTGCGGACGGAGACGGCGGCCTTGGTAGCAGTACATCTGATGCAACTGAAAAACCGTTGTTCGTAAAAACAAGGATATTGATTGATGGAACATCTGAGAAAACTTTATGAGACATGGAGCGGGTATGCCCCGGAGCGCATAGACGTATTGCCGGCATCGGGCAGCAACCGTTCCTACTACCGTCTGTATGCCCCGGAGGGGCGGTCTCCCCGGAGTGTCATAGGCGTCAGGGGGGTATCGCGTGAGGAGAATGTGGCATTCATCCGTCTGACACAGCATTTCACGCTGCGTCGTCTGCCGGTTCCGGCGTTGCTGGCCGTCAGCGAGGACGAAATGTATTATTTGCAGTCCGATTTGGGCGACCGCTCGCTTTACCAGGCCCTGGAGCAAGGACGAAAGGCCGGCGGGCGCTATAACCTGGCCGAGCGCGAACTGCTCAGGCGTACCGTGGCCGCACTGCCCGAGTTGCAGGTGCGCGGTGCGCGCGGACTTGACTTCAGCGTCTGCTATCCGCAGGCCTCGTTCGACCGCACGGGGGTATTGTTCGACCTGTACTACTTCAAGTATTGTTTTCTGAAAGCCGTCGACCTCGATTTTAACGATCTGAATCTGGAGGCTGCCTTTCAGTTGATGGCGTCCGAGCTGACGCAACACGTGGGCGAGACGTTTCTTTACCGCGATTTTCAGGCCCGTAATGTGATGTTGACGCCCGACGGACAACCCTGCTTCATCGGTTATCAGGGGGGACGCCGCGGCCCTCTTGCCTACGATTTGGTTTCCTTCCTCTGGCAGGCTTCGGCCCGATACCCCGATTCGCTCCGGGCCGAACTGATTGATGTCTACTTGGCTTCGCTGAAGCAGTATATGGAAATCGATGAGCCGGCCTTCCGTGCGGAATTGAAGCTGTTCGTCCTGTTTCGCCTGATGCAGGTTCTCGGAGCGTATGGTTTTCGCGGTTACTTTGAACGTAAGGATTATTTTATCGAGAGTATTCCTCCCGCCATCGACAATTTGCGGACGTTGCTCTCTCAGGGCGGATGTCCGTACCCATATTTGTACGATGTGCTGCGGCGCCTGACGGAATTGCCCCGTTTCCGGCCGGAAGAGGCCAAACCTGCTGTTCGCGAAGACGGTTACCGGATTGCCGAGACCAACGCTTACAAAGCCCACGAGGCCGATGGTCCGG
>CATXZX010000396.1 GCA_958404085.1 uncultured Prevotellaceae bacterium
GACGGTGTCTGCGACGTGACCATGTTGCAACTTGCCGGTGTAGGGATTGCAATGGGAAATGCAGAGGATTCGGTTAAGGCCTGTGTGGACAAAACGACACTCACCAACGAGGAAGAAGGTGTGGCCGTGGCTGTCGAACGGGCAATCCTGGCCGAAATACGTCCGACGGAAGTTCCGCTCGACCAACTGAATATGCGTGCCAGACACGCCCTGATGGGAAACCTCGGCATCCAGTATACCTATGCATCCGAAGATCGTGTAGAAGCAACCATGCCGGTAGACGAACGTACCCGCCAGCCATTCGGTATCCTGCATGGCGGAGCGACACTCGCACTGGCCGAAACCGTTGCCGGGTTAGGCTCGATGATCCTGGCCAAGCCGGACGAAATCGTGGTCGGCATGCAGGTCAGCGGCAACCACATGTCATCCGCCCATGAAGGAGATACCGTTCGCGCCGTCGGAACCATCATTCACAAAGGACGCTCTTCACACGTTTGGAATGTCGATGTATTCACATCCACTGATAAATTGGTATCTTCCATCCGTGTAGTCAACAGTATATTAAAAAAGAAATGACACCAGACGAATTAAGGATTTGTAACGTAGTCGACACATTGATCAAAAAGAACCGGAGTTTTGCACTCTGGCGAATACCGGGAGAATCACCCCGTTTCGCCATGCAGACCTCCGGTTCTGCACGTCTTCTCTATCATATCGAGGAACTGGACGAACAGAGTGGTTTCGTCATTGCTCCCTTCCATGTAAGTAAGCAGCATCCGATCGTACTGATCCGGCCGGACATCCAAGAACTTCCGTCCGACGAGGAAATAAAAGTTTCATGCCTATGGAACAAAAGTTCCATGCCTACGGAACAAGAGTTCCATCATAGTGAAACTCTCGTTTCCTACCCGGAAAACCCGAAGGAAGATTACAACCGCCGTTTCAATACCTTCATCGAACCGCTGCATCGAAAGCAGTTCGAGAAACTCGTGCTGTCACGCAGCCAGACAATTCCGGCAGGCAAAACAGACTTCTCCCCTGCCGCCGCTTTCCACAAGGCAATCGAGCGGTACAAATATTCGTATGTTTATCTCTACCATACACCCGAGACAGGCACATGGCTCGGGTGTACGCCCGAAATTATCCTCTCCGGCGAGAAAGGAGAATGGCATACAGTCGCCCTTGCCGGCACCCAACCGCTCCAAAACGGGGAACTCCCGACAGAATGGGACGACAAAAACAGGGAAGAGCAGGAATATGTGGCCTTCTACATCCGCAAGCAGTTGCAAGCATTAGGCATCAAGCCGACAGAAACCCCGCCGGCTCCGGTACGCGCCGGTGAACTGTCTCATCTGAAAAGCGACTTCAGCTTTCCCCTGCCCGATAATAAAAAACTCGGCGAACTGCTGAAACGGCTGCATCCTACGCCTGCCGTCTGCGGGCTGCCCAAAGAAGAGACGTACCGTTTTATCCGGGAAAACGAAGGCTACGACCGGAGTTATTATTCAGGTTTTATCGGCTGGCTGGCCCCCGAAGAGAAGAGCGACCTATATGTAAACTTACGCTGCATGAACATCTTGCCCGGATCATTTGTTTTATATGCAGGCGGAGGCATTCTTGCTTCTTCGGAAACAGAAAGTGAATGGCTTGAAACGGAAGCAAAAATGCAAACGATGAAACGACTTGTTTCAATTGACAATTGAGAATTGACAATTCATAAATTTATAAAGAATATAATCGATGATAGCAAAAAAACTAACTGACCTCATAGGCAATACCCCGTTGTTAGAGTTCTCAAACTTTAACGCAAGCAAAGGACTGAAAGCGAAAGTAATCGGAAA
This sequence comes from uncultured Prevotellaceae bacterium, assembly GCA_958404085.1. Lineage (GTDB taxonomy): Bacteria > Bacteroidota > Bacteroidia > Bacteroidales > Bacteroidaceae > Alloprevotella. Next base: position 1,842 of record CATXZX010000396.1, read on the forward strand.
GCTGGAATATTTCAATCCGGCAGGTAGCGTAAAAGACCGCATTGCATTGGCAATGATTGAAGATGCAGAAGAAAAAGGCTTGCTGAAACCGGGGGCAACAATCATAGAACCGACCAGCGGTAACACCGGCGTAGGGTTGGCTTTCGTCTCGGCCGCCAAAGGTTATAAATTGGTACTGACAATGCCCGAAACGATGAGCCAGGAACGTCGTAACCTGCTGAAAGCATTAGGGGCCAATCTGGTCCTCACACCCGGAGCAGAAGGGATGAAAGGCGCCATCGCCAAAGCGGAAGCATTACGTGACGAAACACCCGGCTCCATCATCCTGCAACAGTTTGAAAACCCGGCAAACCCGGCCCGGCATGCTACAACCACCGCACAGGAAATCTGGCGCGACACAGACGGCAAAGTCGATATCTTCGTCGCAGGAGTCGGAACAGGCGGTACGGTAAGCGGCGTTGGCAAAGGACTGAAAGCGCACAATCCGGATGTCAAAATCGTAGCTGTGGAGCCTGCCGACTCGGCTGTGCTCTCCGGCGGCAAACCCGGACCGCATAAGATACAGGGGATCGGCGCAGGCTTTATCCCTAAAACCTACGACAGCTCGGTAGTGGATGAAATCATCCAGGTAGAAGGAGACGACGCCATCCGCACATCACGCGAACTGGCACAAAAGGAAGGCTTGTTGGTCGGCATTTCTTCCGGTGCAGCCGTATATGCCGCCCTGCAACTGGCCCGGCTCCCGGAGAACGAAGGAAAAACGATTGTGGCACTATTGCCGGATACGGGCGAGAGGTATTTGTCTACGGTGTTGTATGCGTTCGAGGAATATCCGTTATAAAAGAGAAGAGAAAAAACTATCCC
>CATXZX010000397.1 GCA_958404085.1 uncultured Prevotellaceae bacterium
CAGATCCGAAAAAGCACCATCAAAGCACCCATTACAGGCACAATACTCACCAAATACGCCGAACCCGGAGAATTCGTCACTCCCGGCCGTCCACTTTGTAAAGTGGCCGATCTGAACAACATGTACTTAAGGAGTTACTTCACGGCCGCGCAACTGGCTGATATCCGCATCGGACAAAAAGTAACCGTAATAGCTGATTTCGGCGACAACAAGCAATACGAATACCCCGGCACCATCACGTGGATTGCCCAGGAAAGCGAATTTACGCCCAAATCCATCCAGACCAACGATTCAAGGGCCAACCTTGTGTATGCTGTAAAAGTGTCCGTCAAGAACGACGGCCGCCTGAAACTCGGACAATACGGCGAAGTACGTCTATGAACAACGCTATCGACATCCAGGGTATCACCAAACGATACGGTGGTCTTACAGCACTCGACCGCGTAACCTTCTCCGTTCCCGAAGGAAGCCTTTTCGGGCTGATTGGTCCGGACGGTTCCGGTAAGTCCACACTCTACCGAATCCTGACCACATTGCTCACTCCGGACGAAGGGACTGCAAAAATCGCAGGCCTCGACATTACCGCCGACTACAAAAGGATACGCGCCGAAATAGGCTATATGCCCGAACGTTTCTCGCTCTATCCCGACCTGAGCGTCAGCGAGAACCTGCATTTCTTCGCATCGCTGTTCGGAGTCAAGGTCAAAGACAACTACGATCTGATAGCCCCCATTTTCAATCAACTGGAAAAATTTCCCGACCGCATGGCCGGCGCGCTCTCCGGCGGCATGAAACAGAAACTTGCACTCGGCTGCGCATTGATCCACCGGCCCAAGATTTTATTGCTGGACGAACCTACGACGGGAGTAGATGCCGTATCGAGAAGCGAATTCTGGGACATGCTGGCCGGACTGAGGGAGACCGGAATAACCATCCTCGTCTCAACGTCTTATATGGACGAGGCTGAGCGCTGCGAACGTATTGCCATGATAAACGGCGGCAAGATTTTGAATGTCGATACGCCGGAAAATTTAGTCCGCACCGTAGGCGAAAACATGTACGAGGCCTCGTCCGGCACCATGTACCCGTTGCTGCAAGCCCTGAGAGGCATGCCCGGCATAAAAGACTGCTACACGTTCGGCTCGTCACTCCATCTCGTCACCGATGCCACGTTCCGGCCAACGCAGACCTGCGACCTGTTAAGGAAACAGGGTCTGACAGATATAAAAATCCGCCCGTTAAAAGGCAACATCGAAGATCTATTCATAAAACTGACACGTAATGAATCCTGACATCGTTCTATCGGTGAGCGACCTCACCAAGAAATTCAAGAATTTCACGGCCGTCGACCACATCAGCCTGCAGGTACGTAAAGGAGAAATATTCGGGTTTCTCGGTGCCAACGGTGCAGGAAAGACAACCGCCATGCGCATGTTTTGCGGACTCAGTTACCCGACGTCCGGAAGCGGTACGGTAGCAGGATTCGATATTACACGGCAAGCCAAAGAAATCAAGCGCCGCATCGGCTACATGAGCCAAAAGTTTTCACTGTACGACCAACTGACGGTACAGGAGAACCTTGTTCTTTTTTCGACCATCTACGGCATGACAGACTCCGAGATAAAGAAAAAATCCGAAGAAGTATTCGAGACGCTCGGCATGAAGTCCATGCGCAACACTTTGGCCAAAGACATCCCCATGGGATGGAAACAAAAATTAGCGTTCTCCGTTGCCACCATGCACACGCCCGATATCGTTTTCCTCGACGAGCCCACCGGAGGAGTCGACCCTGTTACCCGACGAAAATTCTGGGAGATGATTTACCGGGCCTCCTCCGAAGGCATGACCATATTCGTCACTACGCATTATCTGGACGAGGCCGAATATTGCAACAGGGTTTCCATCATGGTAGACGGCCGCATCAAAGCCCTCGACAGCCCGGCACGACTGAAAGCGACATACGGAGTACAGACCATGGACGAAGTATTCCGCATTGTGGCCAAAGACTCGAAACGTTCCGACTAATCCATACAAACCTTCAACAAGTTATGTCGATATTCCGCTCCCTCATCCTAAAAGAAGCCCTACACCTGGTACGCGACGTCCGTACAATGACCGTCGTACTGATCATGCCGCTCATCCTGCTACTGCTTTTCGGCTTTGCCATCTCCACAGAGGTGAACGATGTGCGTGTCGTAGCCGTTGTACAACAACACACCGACACGACCCGGCAACTGCTGGAGCGCATTCGTTCGAATCCGTACTTCACTTTCCGCGGTATTGTGGCCCACAACCAGGTGGAGCCCATGTTGCGCAAAGGGCACGCCGATGCCGCCATCGTTATCAAGACCGAAAACGGTACGCCTTCCTACCAACTTATTGTAGATGCGTCGAATACCAACACCGCGCAGACATCGGCCGCCTACCTGGAGAATGTCATAAACCATACGGCCCGTTTCCCTTTCATCACAAATACACTTTACAACCCGCAACTGAAAAGCGCTTACAACTTCGTTCCGGGCATTATGGGAATGATATTCATTCTTATCTGCGCCATGATGACTTCCGTCTCCATTGTCAGCGAAAAAGAATCGGGTACCATGGACCTGTTACTGGTGTCGCCCGTCCGTCCCGGCATAGTCATCATCGCAGCCTCGAAAACGGACAGGTAAGTCTGTTCGTCCGCATCGGATCCGACTATAAG
>CATXZX010000398.1 GCA_958404085.1 uncultured Prevotellaceae bacterium
TCTGCAAATATATAAATAAATTCCCGTGGATGAGGAAGTGAAAAACCATATTTTTACAGCTTCCTAATCATTTATTTTACAAGGCCGTGCATATTGGTATTCCACACAATATCCATAATTCGGCCCATTGTCCGGTTTACAATCATGTACGCCGTCTTCCGTACGGGGTGGCCTCTTTTGAAAAATATCTGGGAGCTTCTTCAAAATCCGGGCCACCTGTTTTCGATAGGAGTACACACCTTCTTCTGTTCCGGGAAGGGTTAAATCCGTTTGTCAGCGTACCGGTGTCCACACGTACGGCTCGCCGCCCTTGAGCGACAGCGTACGGGTCTGTCCGGCATAGGCCACTTTCACCTTGCAGCCGGCGGCCGAACAAAGGCGCGCCTTGCGCAACTTGCCGTCCTGCCACTCCATGTCCACCGTCACACCGCCGCGGGCGCACAGCCCCGTCACCTCGCCCGTCTTCCACGTAGGCGGAAGGGCCGGCAGCAGGCGTACCGTGCCGTCGTGGCTCTGCAGGAGCATCTCGGCAATGCCGGCCGTACCGCCGAAATTGCCGTCTATCTGGAACGGAGGGTGTATGTTGAACAGATTGTCCTGCGTGGTTTTGGCCAGGAGCAGCTGCACGTTCTTTCCGGCCTCGTCGCCGTCCAGCAGGCGGGCGTAGAAGTTGATCATCCAGGCACGGCTCCAGCCCGTATACGAGCCTTTGCTTTCCACCTCGTTATAGTGGCGACGGCGCTCGATGGTACGGCGGGCGGCCTCGAAGAGGGCCGGCTGCGTGGCATTGATGGTCGTGCCGGGATAGAGCCCGAAGAGGTGCGACACATGGCGGTGTCCGGGTTCCACTTCCTCGTAGTCCTCAATCCATTCCTGTATCGTGTTGTAGCGTTTGCCGATACGCACGGGCGGCAGTTTGGCCAGTGCCGTACGCAGTTCCTTGCCGAAGACCGCGTCGCTCTTCAGCACCTTCTCGGCCTCCAGACAGGCCTCGAACAGCTCGCGTATGATTTCGATGTCCATCGTGGCACCGTAGGTCAGCGAATACGACTTTCCGCCGAGCCGGTAACGGTTCTCGGGCGAATTGGAAGGCGCTGTCACCAACCGTCCCTCGCGGTCCTTGACCAAAAACGAGAGTACGAACTCGGCCGACTCCTTCATGCAGGGATAAGCCTCGTCGCGCAAATACGTCACATCGCCGGTAAAACGATAGTGTTCCCACTGGTGAAGCACCACCCACGGGCCGGCCATGGGGAATGTGCCCCACCCCACACCGTCGGTGATGGCCGTGCGGCCGAAGGGGTCGGACACGTGGTTCATGGTCCAGCCCTTGGCGTTAAAGACCTTGCGCGCCGTCACACGCCCGGGCACGCGCACTGAACTGATGAAGTGCGAGAAGGGCAAAAGCGTCTCGCTCAGGTTGCACACCTCGGCAGGCCAGTAGTTCATCTGTATGTTGATGTTCGTATGATAATCCGAGTTCCAGGCCGCCTTCATGTCGTTATTCCAGATTCCCTGGAGGTTGGCGGGCATCTTGCCGGGCGCGCGCGACGAGTTCATCAGCAGGTAGCGCCCGTACTGGAAGTAGAGCGTGACGAGTCCCAGGTCGGTCTGTCCGCCACGCACGGCCTGCAGGCGCACGTCGGTGGGCTGCGCCGCCTTATCCGTGTCGTCCAGGTTGAACGTCACGCGGTTCATAATGGCACTGTGTTCGGCCACGTGACGGTCGCGCAGGGTTTCGTACGACAGGGTGGCCGCACCGAGTATCGAAGAACAGGTTTTCAGCGGGTCGATGGAAGGGTTCAGGTCCATGCGGTCGGCATCGTAGTCCGTGGCCATGGTCAGGTAAAACGTCACCTCGTCCGCCTTTTCGGCATAGAAAGCGCCGGAGCGTGCCGTCAGCGTGCCCCCCTTGTGCATACCGCGCACCATTCCGGCAAAACGCATGTGGAGTCCGGACTCGCTCAGGTCGCGGCCGGGCATGTCGAACACCTGTCCCTCGACAGCCATCGTACGGTCATCGAGCGTACGGGCCGAGGCATCCTGTTCGCGGTCGTAGCGGAGGCGGAACGTCAGGCCGCCGGGACGCGACGACGTAAAACGGACAGCCACCAGGTCGGCTTCGGCCGAAACGAATACCTCGCGGCGGTAGGTGGTGCCGCTGGCCTCGTAGGTCACGGTCGATATGCCGGTCGTCAGGTTCAGTTCGCGACGGTAGTCCGTCACTTTTCCGGTCGGAACGAACTCGGCATACAGGCTGCCGAACGGCTGGTAGGAACGAATCCGGAGCGGGTTGCTCCGCATGGTCCGGTCGGCCAGGGCCGCCGCCTCGTCCATTTTTCCGTCGAGCAACAGTTGCTGTATCTGCGGCAACCGGGCTGCGGCATCGGCGTCGGGCTCGGTCTTGCAACCGGCCCATAGGGTTTCTTCATTCAGTTGGATAATCTCTACCGGCACTCCGCCGTACACCATGGCACCGAGCCGTCCGTTGCCGACGGGCAGGGCGTGATTCCAGTCTGCCGCGGGTTTGGCATACCACAGGCAGGCATCGCGCTGTGCAGCCACGACACATACCGCCTGCAAGCACATCGTAAAAATCCATCCTATTATTCTCATATATAACTGATTTTTCAGACTTCGGACGGGGCAGTGGCGTAGTTCCGTGGCTGGACTAACCGAATATCCGGCTCACCCGG
>CATXZX010000399.1 GCA_958404085.1 uncultured Prevotellaceae bacterium
TCACCCCCAAAACATACAAATAACTCATTACTTTCCAAAAATCAGCACCAAAAACTTGCCCACATCACAAAATTTCACGAATATTGTACTCGCTTTTCAAAAACAAGGCACCGGGCACGCGGAAAGCACCCGATATATTGCCAAAAGAAACTGAACAAATAACCTATAACAAGCTACAATTCATGAGTACAAAAGTAAAATTCTACAAAGGAGGGGAAATGCCTCTCGAACTGCACAAGGTGCGCGTCGTACAGAAACTGCATCTCGTACCCATCGAACGCCGTATGGAAGCCATTAAAGAGGCCGGATTCAACACGTTCAGACTGAGTACGCTCGACGTATACCTTGACATGCTGACCGACAGCGGCGTAAACGCCATGAGCGACAACCAGGTGGCTGCCATGCTGCGCGCCGACGATGCCTATGCCGGCTCGCAGTCGTTCATCCGCCTCCAGAAAGCCGTTGAGGACGTACTCGGCAAGAAATACCTGCTGCCCGCACACCAGGGTCGCGCCGCCGAACATATCATTGCCCAGGCTTATGTCAAGAAAGGCAACGTTGTTCCCATGAACTACCACTTCACGACCACCCTGGCCCACATCCAGGAAATGGGTGCCAGCGTACGCGAACTCTACTACGACCGTGCGCTCGAACTGAAGTCGGACTATCCGTTCAAAGGCAACATGAACATCGAGAAACTGGAAGAACTCATCCAGACCGAGGGTAAGGAGAACATTCCTTTCATCCGCATGGAAGCCTCGACGAACCTCATCGGCGGACAACCTTTCTCCATGGCCAACCTGCTCGACGTGCGCCGCATTGCCGACAAATACGGCATTATGCTCGTACTCGACGCCAGCCTGTTGGGCGAGAATGCCTACCTTATCAAACAGCGCGAGGACAAATGGAAAGAAAACTCCATGGGCGAAATCATCAAGATGATGACTGGCCTGGCCGACCTCGTCTATTTCTCGGCCCGCAAACTGACATCTTCGCGCGGAGGCGGTATCTGCACCAACCAGAAGGAAATCTACAACCACATGGAAGCCCTTATCCCGCTCTATGAAGGCTTCCTGACCTACGGAGGTATCTCGGTACGCGAAATAGAGGCCATGACTGTCGGACTGTATGAGACCCTGGACGAAACGGTCATCAGCCAAAGTCCCGAATTCATCAAATACCTGGTGAACTCGCTCGACGAGCGCGGCATTCCGGTCGTTACGCCTGCCGGCGTACTCGGTGCCCATGTAGACGCCATGAAGTTCTGCCCGCACATCCCGCAGACCGAATATCCGGCCGGTGCACTGGCCGCCGCGCTTTACCTCATCTCGGGTATCCGCGGCATGGAGCGCGGTACGGTTTCGAGCGTCCGCGACGAGAACGGCGATGAGATTTTGGCCGATGTCGAACTGCTCCGTCTGGCTGTTCCCCGCCGCGTCTTCACGCTCTCGCAGATCAACTACGTCATCGACCGCCTGACATGGCTGTACGACAACCGCGAACTCATCGGCGGCCTGAAGTTTACGTACGAGCCCCCCGTACTCCGCTTCTTCATGGGCGGACTGGCTCCTACCAGCGACTGGCCTGCCAAACTGATGGCCAAATTCCGTCAGGACTTCGGCGACAGCCTCTAAACAAACCGGAGGACGCGTCCCCGGACCTTACATAAACAGCACCCCGGAAGCCCCAGAACTTCCGGGGTGCCGTTTTGTTGAATCGTACGGTGCCCGCTATCGGAAAAAGGTGTATCTTTGTCCGGACCGGAACAGTCCGCCGAACCGATAAGACAGTGCCGCGACACCGGACAAGCACAGCAAACAAGTACGGACATGAACACAGTAACTGCAAAAAGCATCAAAGAGGGAATTAAGTGGCTGTGGGACGCCTCACGGGGGTATCGTCCTCACATCTTCCTGAGCATCCTTGCCGGCACGCTCCGCATCGGCGCATCCCTGGCGTTCGTGTGGCTGTGCAAACATCTGATAGACATCGCCACCCGTCAGGCCGACGGCAACATGGCTGCGGGACTGGCGGCCATGGCGGGGTGCATGTTGCTACAACTGCTGCTTTCCTCATCGGTCAGCCGCCTCTATGCGCAAACGGAAATCAGCCTGCGCAACCGGCTGCGGCAGAATTTACTCGAACATATCCTGAAAAGCCGCTGGAACGGCCGCGAAACATTCCATTCCGGCGACATAATTAACCGGATGGAGACGGACGTACGCACCGTAACAGACCTGCTGGCCAGCTCCATTCCTTCGGCTGGCATCACCTGCCTTCAACTGGCCGGCGCCACCCTGTTCCTAGCCTGGCTCGACCTGCGGCTGGCCCTTTCCGTCCTGTTCATCATGCCGCTGGCGCTGCTGTTGAGCAAGTTCTACATAAAGCGGATGCGACGCCTGACACACGAGATGCGGGCCACGGACAGCCGGGTGCAAAGCCACTTACAGGAAAATCTGCAACACCGCACACTTATTTCCACGCTGGAGTACACCTCCACGGCCACCGATGCGCTGTCGACCCTCCAGAGCAGCCTGCGACGGTTGACCATGCGGCGCAACACACTCTCCATCTTCTCCAATTTTATGGTACAGACCGGTTTCGCCCTCGGCTACCTGACTGCTTTTGCCTGGGGGCTGTACGGGCTGAAGGCCGGCACGCTGACATTCGGCACCCTGGCAGCCTTCCTGCA
>CATXZX010000400.1 GCA_958404085.1 uncultured Prevotellaceae bacterium
CGGCACGTGGCGCTTCAAGCTCTCCAACCACCCTTCCGAACGCCCCACGGATTTCTATAAACCGAGCTTCGACGCCTCGGGATGGGACCGCATCCCCGTTCCCTCCAACTGGGAGATGCAGGGTTACGACCGGCCCATCTATTGCAACGTGGAATATCCGCACGGCAACACACCGCCCTACATCAAGGCACGCCCGGGATTCAACGACGGAGGCAAGAACTACGCCATCAACCCCGTCGGCTCCTACCTGCGTACGTTCGAACTGCCCGCCGGCTGGACGGAGAAACGTACGTTCATCCACTTCGGAGGCATCTACAGCGCCGCCCTCGTCTACCTGAACGGACACTACGTGGGCTATACGCAAGGCGCCAACAACGTGGCTGAGTTCGACCTGACGCGCTACCTGCAACCCGGTACGAACCGGCTGGCCGTACAAGTGTTCCGCTGGTCCGACGGATCGTACCTGGAGTGTCAGGACATGTTCCGCATGAGCGGTATCTTCCGCGACGTCTACCTCTACGCCACACCGCGCGTAGCCGTACGCGACCATTACCTGACGAACCGGCTCGATGCCTCGGCCGGCTACCGCAACGGACAGCTCGACGTGGCCCTGACGCTCGACAACCGCGACCGCCTGCGTACCGAGAAGCACATCGAAGTGACGCTCTACGACCCCAAGGGCCAGCGGGTGGCCAAGGAAGAAAAACGGGTGGCCCTCTCGCAGACCGACACCCTGGCCCGCGCCGCATTGACATTCAGTCTGAAGGACCTGAAACTGTGGACGGCCGAAACACCCCACCTCTACACCCTGCACATCGTACAGCGGACGGCCGACGGACAGCCCGAAATGGCCTTCGCCACCAAATACGGATTCCGCGACATCCGCATCAGCGGCACCAAGGTGCTCATAAACGGCCGCGAGGTCCTCTTCAAGGGTACGAACCGCCACGACACGCACCCGCTCTACGGCCGCGCCGTGCCCACCGAGTCCATGCTGCGCGACGTCCTCCTCATGAAGCGCAACAACCTGAACACCATACGCACCTCGCACTACCCCAACGATGCCAAGATGTACGCCATGTTCGACCACTACGGGCTCTACGTCGTAGACGAGGCCGACCTGGAGGACCACGCCAACCAGAGCATCAGCGACATGCCCTCGTGGATTCCCGCCTTCACCGACCGCATCGACCGCATGGTGCTGCGCGACCGCAACCACCCGAGCGTCGTCATGTGGAGCTTAGGCAACGAGGCCGGCAACGGCGAGAACTTCCGCTACTGCTACGAAGCCGCCAAGCGCCTCGACAGCCGTCCCGTACACTACGAGGGCACCCGCAGCGACAAGCCCTACGGAGGCAGCCGCTTCAGCGACTTCTATTCGAAAATGTACCCCAACATGGAATGGATGGAGCAGCACACCAGCGGACTCGACAAGCCGATGTTCCTTTGCGAATACGCCCACGCCATGGGCAACGCCATCGGCAACCTGCGCCAGTACTGGGACGTCATCGAACAAAGCAGCAGCACTATCGGCGGATGTATCTGGGACTGGGTGGACCAGGCCATTTACGAGCCGCGCGAGATACGTTCGGGCACCTACGCCGGCCGCATCCGGACGGGTTACGACTTTCCCGGTCCGCACCAGGGCAACTTCTGTTCGAACGGCATCCTGCCCCCCTCGCGCAACGAAAGCCCCAAACTGGCCGAAGTAAAGGCCGTCTACCAATACGTACGCCTGGAACAGACCGGCTGCGACCCCCGCAAAAATACCGTCACCCTAAAGGTGAGCAACCGCTACGCCTTCCTGTCGCTCGACGCCTTCCAGTTGCGCTGGGAGGCCGTAACGGACGGCGAATTTACCGCCTCTGCCTACATGCAACTGCCGGCCCTGAGGCCCGGCGAGGCACAGGAAATCACCCTGAAAGTGCCTAAAGTCAACCTGGAGAAGGCCCGGAAGAAGGGCCGCGAGGTCATGCTCAACTGCTTCATCGACCAGGCACGTGCCACGACGTGGGCACCGAGGGGACACACCGTGGCCCAGGCCCAGTTCGTCCTGACCGAACGCGCCCCGCTGCCCCAGCTGGCCGCCAAGAAAGCCGCTCCCCTGCACACGGCCTCCGCTTCCGGCCGCATCACCATCGAGGGACAGCGCATCGGCGCTGCATTCGACACACACACCGGCCGCATGACTTCACTCCGCTTAGACGGTCGCGAGATGCTCTGCAACGGCGAAGGTTTCCTCTACGACAACCACCGCTGGATAGAGAACGACCGTTTCGGCAACACCGCCAACGGCCTGGAAGAAACGGGCGAATGCCGTCTGACGGAAGAGGGCGGCAAGGCCATCGTCACCGCCACGCGCCGCGGCAAGCTCTGCGATACGGAAATCCGCTACATCTTTGCGCCGCAGGGCGTACTCGACATGGAATGCCGCTTCACGCCCCACACGGCCGGACTGCGCCGCGCCGGACTGGTGTGCATGCTCGACTCGTCGCTCTCCCGCGTAGACTACATCGCCGCCGGACCGTGGGAGAACTACAACGACCGCCGCAGCGGTTGCCTGGTGGGCCACTACCGCACCTGCGTCGACTCGCTCTATGAGGAATACGTCAAACCGCAGTCCATGGGCAACCGCGAAGACCTGCGCCGCCTCGTACTCCGCGCGGCCGACGGCAGCGGTCT
>CATXZX010000401.1 GCA_958404085.1 uncultured Prevotellaceae bacterium
CGGTAGCCGGTACCATGACGGCCGTATGGTGGGAAGGCCAGCAATACGGCGGACTCGTAGTTGGCTTGCCCGAAGTAGCGGTCGTAGACATGCGCGGCAAATACCTCGAGAACCAGGAAATTGAACCGGACATCGCGGTATACGCCACCCCCGAAGAACAGCTGCGCGATGACGACGTTCAGTTGAAACGCGCTATCGACCACCTGCTTGAAACGACAAAGAAATAAAACCTGAGCCGCGTACCGCGGCATTGCACACAGCGGGCCGGTATTTCGAAAAATCTCCGTGGTTTTTCGAAATACCGGCCCGCTTTTTTCTATACCTTGTCTTTATCATTCCCTAAACGGACCACACAAACGGACCAACGTGTACCGTTTCGTATAAAAATAAGCAGAGGAAAGAAACGGAAAAGGTCCCCGAAAACTCGGATGAAGCGGTTTGGGAGCAAAATGAAGCCAATCAACACAAATGCCTCCGCTTATTTTGGTATTATTCAACTATTTTGCATATATTTGTAATCTTAAAAACATAATCCTTATGAATTATCTGAAAAGTTTGGCGTGCTGCTTTGTGTACATCTGCACCCTGTTTTTAGCGTGGCATTTTTCTACAATCCACAACATCTCGCGCGGCGATTTACGAAGCGCCCATATCCCCCTTCTTATCGGGTTGGGATTGGCCGTCACGGGATTCTTTCTGAGTAAGACAAGGAACGGCATGACCGTCCTGCTGGGGCAGGGAGCCCTTTTTGGCGCCATTATCGGCATTATACCCTGCGTCATGCTCTACGCAGGGCAGTTGCTCGGTTCCATGGCCGACGGTTTCTTCCTAAGCCTGATTGCCTGGATATTCTTCACCATTCTCATAGCCGCCTGCTGCGGCGCGCTGGTGTCTGCGGCCAAAGAAGCCATCGTTTCGTTGCTTCATCTTGACTTCTACACCACCTTTGTAGGCATTCTCATCTTCTTTTCCGCCATTACGAGTGTAGCGATTTTGTTTACTTGCGCCAAGGACGCATCCGGCCTGTTGGCTTTCTGTTGTGCCATCGGACTTTTGGGCGGAGTGGCCGGTTACGTCACCCCCATACCCAATGCCACGGACACCGTGACCGAGGCTGATGGAACGCAGCACTTTGTCATCTCTACATTGTCGTCCGGCCGGGTGGTTACCACAGATGGTGTAACCATGCGCGCTACGGCCGACGGACATTACGAAACCCTTAACTGAACACAGCCCTATGCGAATCACAGATCCCCTCAACATAGCTTCCGCCATTTTTATTGCTCTGTTTGCTTGCCTGCTGGCTCAACCCGACCATGCCAAAGAACGGGCCATACAAGAGCGGCTCGAACGTCAGGCACAGCTGTCGCTTCCCGAATTGGTGGCCGAAATCAATGCCAAATGTCCCATTTTGGGTTCAAACTATGATGTAAAAAAGAAGAATGTATATGGTAGTAAGAGTTTCCGTCTACACCATATCAGCCACAACAGTAGTGACAATAGTATTTACGTGATACTGGGCGACAACGATTTGTTCCAGACGCTCGACCGTAAACAGTATTCCGACGAATGGGCGGGCGAGAAAGTGGCCGACGACCTGAATCACTTCTCGAAGTTGGATGCCCTGATGCCGAAATTGTACGAAGAAAACATCAAAATGATCTGCATTGTCACCGATTTAAACAACACCATGGGCGGCGGACACAAGGTGGAATACCGATTTTAAGTCCATCGCATCCACACTCCGGGCAACAGACTTCAGCCGGACGGCCGGAGTCTACCGAGTGGTGTTCCCGGTCTTATCGTAGCGATAGATGGAATTGTGGACTTCTGGTCTTTCTGGTAAAAAAATACGGGCCGCATGGCGGGACAAAGTGTCCGGCTTTCGTCTACCGGGTCTGCCATAGCCAGATGCCCGTTGTTGTAGGTGTACTTGTAGTTCCCCTCCACCACAAAGCGATTGTCAGTAATCTCCAGCCCCTCTTTGAGCATCCTCTCGCTGACCACCTTTATCGGGAAGCCATACAACTCCCCGACAGGCTTGTATAGTCCGCCCGTCGTGGCATTCTTGGCTATTTCCTGCAAACGCTTTCCGAGAACTTTCTCATCGGCAGAATCCACACCATCCACCCTGATAGGGTTAAGGCGATTGCCCTCCTTATCCGTCTGAGCAACGGCAAGAAACTTGTTCCAGTCCTCCGTCATGGCATCTATGAAAGCCGTGTTGTTACGCAGTTCTCCCGTCTTGGACTCCAACTTAAACTCGGAGTCACGCTTGCCCTTGTTGAACGACTTGCGTTCCCCTTCAAGCGAGGCGATACGTTTCTCCAACTTTGCCTTGTCAAGCAGGTCGGTATTGCCGGAAAGCAAAGCCATATATTCCGAGAAGTTCATGCCCGATTTCTCGTCCATCGCCCCCTCGTCAATAGTACGTGCGCCCATCGCTCCGCTTTTAAGCTGGCTGATGAACGTTTGCTTGCAATGCAGCAGATTGAACTTGTAGCTGTCCAGCGACTTCTCCACCGCATAGATAGCCACATCCACGTTGTTTCCGGCAAAATGCTTGGCAATCTCGTTGCCCGCCCTGACTCCACGACCGTCACGCTGCTGCAGGTCGGACGGTCGATCGGGTAGGTCAAGGGCATTACTGCCCTCTTCCCCCC
>CATXZX010000402.1 GCA_958404085.1 uncultured Prevotellaceae bacterium
AACGTCATGGGTGAGGTACGGGCTCCCGGAACCTATACGCTGTCGGCTTTTGCCTCGGTATTCCATGCGTTGTATATGGCCGGCGGTCCCAACGACATCGGAACGTTGCGCAACGTCAAGGTGTACCGCAACAACCGTCATCTGACGGATGTGGATATCTACGACTACATCCTGAACGGCCGGTTGAAGGGGAACGTGCGCCTGGCTGACAACGACGTGATTGTGGTAGGCCCGTACGACTGCCTGGTCAATGTGGCCGGAAAAGTGAAACGCCCGATGTTCTACGAAATGCGCAAGGACGAAAGCGTGGCAACCCTGCTGGATTATGCCGGAGGCTTTGCCGGCGATGCCTACCAGAAGAATGTAAGGCTGATCCGTAAGGAGAATGGCGAATATTCCGTATATACGATCGGCGAGTTCGAACGCGGAACGTTCAAGGTGGCCGACGGCGATTCGCTGGCGGTCGACTCCGTCATACAGCGCTACCGGAATATGGTAGAGGTGAAAGGGGCTGTCTACCGTCCGGGCATGTATCAGATGGACGGTGCCATGGGAACGGTGCGCCAACTGATTGAAAATGCCGACGGCCTGACGGATGATGCTTTTAAGGCGCGTGCCGTACTCCATCGTCGCAAGAGCGACCGTACGCTGGAGGTCGTGGCTGTCGATGTGGAAGGAATCATGAGCGGCAAGTCTCCCGATGTACCTTTGAAGAACGAGGATGTTCTGTTCATACCCAGTCTGAAAGATTTGCAGGAAGAGCGGACTTTGTCCGTCTATGGCGAAGTGGTGTATCCGGGTGTGTACCAGTATGCCGACAATACGAGCCTGGAAGATATCGTGTTGCAGGCCGGAGGACTGAAAGACGCGGCCTCTCTGGTCAAGGTGGACGTGGCACGCCGCATTCGTAACAACAAGGCGCTGACATCGGACAACGTACTGGCGCGGACGTACAGCTTTGCGCTGAAAGACGGCTTCGTGGTCGAAGGAAAACCGGGTTTCGTGTTGGAACCCTTCGATGAGGTTTATGTCCGCAAATCGCCGGGATATGTGGAACAGCAGCACGTGACGATTGAAGGCGAGGTGGCTTTTTCGGGCACCTATACGCTCGAAAAGAAGAACCTGCGCTTGAGCGATTTGGTGAAGAACGCCGGCGGGTTGACCCGCGAGGCTTATACTCAGGGCGCACGCCTTGAACGCAAAATGACGGAGGCCGAAAAACTGAAGCAGCAGTCCATGTTGAAACTGGTGATGGGAGGCGATTCTATCGATGTCCGTAAACTGGATTTGGGCGACACGCGTTACATCGGCATCAACCTGGACAAGGCTTTGGATAACCCCGGAAGCAACGAGTGGGATGTGGCGCTGGAGAACGGCGACCGCCTGATCATCCCCCAGTATACGAACGTGGTCTCGATAAACGGCGAGGTGATGTATCCTAATACGGTATCGTATAAGGAAGGTGCCAAACTCAAATATTATATCAACCAGGCCGGCGGATATGGCGTGAAGGCAAAAAAAGACCGTGTGTTTGTCGTGAATATGAACGGAACGGTAACAAGAGTGAGGTCGGCCAAGGATATTCATCCGGGTGCTGAAATCGTCGTGCCCACGAAGCCTCGCCGGCGAGGTCTCTCGCTTACTGAAATTGTAAGCCTGGGTTCTACAACCGCGTCGTTGGGAGCTATTATCGTTTCGTTGTTGAAGTAAAAGAACTATCATGAAGGAAATAGACGTAATAGGTTTGATAAAGAAAGCCATATCGGAACCGAAAAAGTTATTTATCAGTAGTGGTATATTTGCGGTTGTAGGTGTGATTGTTGCATTGAATACGCCTAAATTTTATACGACAGAAGTAGTGCTGGCTCCGGAAGCAACGGATATGTCGTCATTGTCGAGTAAATTAGGTTCTTTTTCATCTATGCTTGGACTGAAAACGGGTTCGTTAATGACATCCGAAGCGCTTTACCCGCAATTATATCCTGATATATTTGCATCTACTGATTTCTTGACGGGGCTATTTGATGTACCCGTTCAAAAGATGGATGATGATAAGGTGAAGACCTATTACGAACATTTGACGCAAGATGGAAAAATTCCTTTCTGGGATTATCCTAAAGTGTGGTTGAGCGCACTGTTCGTGAAAAAGGAAAATATAAATCCGAAAAAATTGGACCCATTCCGTTTAACGCGTGTTCAAATTCAGGTATGCGAGATGTTACGGGCCAATATCACATGTAAGATAGATAAAAAAACAGATGTCATTACGATTACGGTAACGGATAATGACCGATTGATTTCGGCCTCGATAGCTGATACGGTCATGAATAGGCTTCAGCAATACATAACTATGTATCGTACGAAAAAGGCACGTCATGATTTGGCTTATATGGAAGAATTGTATAAACAGTCACTCGATGAGTATTTACAAGCCCAGAAAACATATACGGATATTGCTGATGCCAATCAGAACGTGTTCCTTAATTCTTTGAAATCGAAGATTCAGAATTTGAAGAATGATATGGATTTGAAGTATCAGGTGTTTTCGGAGGTAACGACACAAGTGCAAATTGCAAAACAGAGGGTACAAGAGCGTATACCTGCGTTTACAGTGATACAAGGAGCTTCTGTTCCTTTTAAGCCTTCAAGTATGCCTC
>CATXZX010000403.1 GCA_958404085.1 uncultured Prevotellaceae bacterium
GATGCCGCGGCAGCCACCGAGAAAGCAGCCAAAGCCCAGTACGACATGGCACGCAACGGGGCCGAACGCGAAGACCGCGAGGCAGCACGCGCCATTGTCGAAAGAGCGCGCGGCGCTGTGGCCGAAGTACGTTCGTACCTGAACGAGACCGTCCTGCTGGCCCGCGAAGCCGGCGAAGTGTCGGACATATTTCCCAAGACGGGCGAACTCGTCGGAAGCGGTGCCCCCATCATGAACATTGCCTACATCGACAGCGTATGGGTAACCTTCAATGTGCGCGAAGACGACCTTGCCGCCTTCGGCATGGGCCAGGAATTCGAGACCCGCGTCCCAGCTCTCGGCAACCAGACCGTCCGCCTGCGGGTCCACTACCTGAAAGACCTCGGTTCCTACGCCGCATGGCGCGCCACAAAGACCACGGGACAGTTCGACTACAAGACATTCGAGGTACGCGCCACGCCGCTCACCCCCGTCAAGGGCTTGCGCGCCGGCATGTCCGTCCTCTACGACAAAACCTCTAAATGAAAACCCGAACGAATCTGCGGAAAGCATTCTTGGCCGTCGTCCGGCGCGAATGCCGACGGCTTGCCGGCAATCCCCTCTACCTGTTCTGCATGGTAGCGGCGCCGTTGTTCTGCTACCTATTCTTCACCTCGTTAATGGACGAAGGCCTTCCGTCCGAACTGCCTATAGCCGTCGTCGACGAAGACCGTTCCGCCACGTCGCGCAACCTCGTCCGCAATCTCGATGCCTTCCCCCAGACGCGCATCGTCCTGCGCTGTGCGTCGGCCAGTGAGGCCCGCCGTGCCATACAACGCGGCGATGTGTACGGTTATTTCTACATTCCGCCCCGTTTCGAAGCCGACGCGCAGGCCCGGCGCCAGCCCCGTCTTTCCTTCTACACCAACTATTCGTACCTGATAGCCGGTTCGTTGCTTTTCCGCGACCTGAAAATGATGAGCGAACTGGCATCGGGTGCCGCCGCCCGCACCGTGCTGTATGCCCGCGGAGCCACCGAGCGCCAGGCCATGGGCTTTCTGCAACCCATCGTCATCGACACACACCCGCTGAACAATCCCTGGATCAACTATTCGGTATACCTGTGCAACACGCTGCTGCCCGGCGTACTCATGCTGCTGATGTTGCTCGTCACGGTATACGCCGTCGGTAGCGAAATCAAGGAAGGCACCGCGCGCGAATGGCTCCGGACCGGCGGCCGCAGCCTGCTCGTATCGCTCGGCGGCAAGCTGCTGCCCCACACGGTCCTGTTTTTTGCGATGGGCGCCTGCTACAATTTCTACCTTTACGGCGTTCTCCACTTTCCGTGCCACAACGGTCCCCTCCCCATGCTCGGTGCCACGCTCCTGCTGGTGCTGGCCTCGCAAGGACTCGGACTGTTCATGATAGGCGCCGTCCCCTCGTTGCGTCTGGCCCTGAGTTTCGCTTCGCTCTGGGGCGTGGTATCCTTCTCCATTGCGGGCTTCTCGTTTCCCGTCATGGCCATGCACCCCTCCCTACAGGCCCTCAGCAACCTCTTTCCGCTGCGCCACTATTTTCTCATCTATACCGACCAGGCCCTCAACGGCTATCCCGTGAGCGCCTCGGCCGTCCAGTTTCTGGCGCTCGGGCTCTTTGTCCTGCTCCCCCTGACGGTTCTCCGCCCGCTCCACCGCTCACTGATACACGACCAATACCTTCCGTAATGAAAGTTCCGAAGTTTTTTATACCGTCCCTGCGACAAGCTATCCTGGCTGTGTACGCCACCTTCCGGAAGGAACTCTCGGCCATCTTCCGCGACCAGGGAGTCATTGTTTTCCTGCTGTTCGTTCCGCTGGCCTACCCGCTTCTTTACAGTTTCATCTACACGGGCGAAACCGTACACGAAGTCCCGGCGCTGGTTGTAGACGACGCTCACTCGCCGCTCAGCCGCGAATACCTGCGTAAGGTCGACGCTACCGCCGAAGTCCGCATCGTGGGCCACTGCAACGACCTGGCCGAAGCCCGGCAACAGCTCCGCCGGCATGCCGCCTACGGCATCGTATACATTCCGGCCGACTTCACCTCGCGATTGGCCAGTGGCGAACAGGCACAAGTCAGCATCTTCTGCGACATGAGCGGCCTGCTCTACTACAAGGCCCTGCTCATGGCCAACACCGCCGTATCGCTGGACATGAACAGCGACATCAAGGCCGAACGGGCCGGCAACACGACACAACGCGAGGACGAACTGACCGCCTATCCCATAGCCCACGAAGAAGTGTCGCTCTACAATCCGACCGCCGGATTCGCCGCATTCCTCATACCGGCCGTACTGATGCTCATCCTCCAGCAGACCCTCTTGCTGGGCGTCGGCATGCGGGCCGGAACCCTACGCGAGACAGGCGCCTTCGTCCGTCCCCTGCCCGCCTCAGGCCGCAGCGCCAACGCGCCCCTCCTCGTAACCGGCATGGGCCTCGGCTACCTGGCCGTATTCGTCCTGGTGGCGGTCTACGTACTGGGCGTCGTTCCGAAGCTGTTCAGCCTCAACCAAATCGGCAACGCACGCGACATCGCCGCCCTGGCCCTGCCCTACCTGCTTGCGTGTACCTTCTTCGCCATGACCTGCACGGCGTTTACGCGCAGCCGCGAGTCGTGCATGCTGTTGTTCGTGTTCATG
>CATXZX010000404.1 GCA_958404085.1 uncultured Prevotellaceae bacterium
CCGCGTTCCAGGTCGAAGTAACCGTTTACGTCGGCCATGGCAAAGTGGATGCGGAACAACATGCGTGTGACGTGGGGCATGGCCAGCCCGATGAAGCCTATCGGTCCGCAAAATGCGGTTACGGTACCGGCCAGAAGCGTGGTGGAGAGGAATAGCAGGAAACGGCTGCGCCGGATGTCCAGTCCCATTGTGACGGCATACTCTTCGCCGAAAAGCAGCAGGTTGAGCGGCTTGATGGTCAGTATGGCCAGCAACAGGCCTGCTCCGACGGATGGAACAAAGACCGCGAGCTGGTCGGATGTGACGTCGCCCAGCGATCCCATGGTCCAGATGACAAAGGCCTTCAGCGATTCTTCTTTGCTGAGGAACTGCAGAATCTGTACGACGGCTCCCACGCCGGACGAAAACATCATGCCGAGAATCAGTATGACCATGATGTCCTTGATGCGATGGGCCGCAGCGCTTATGACGGCCAGCACGGCTGCCGCGCCTGTCCAGGCAGCGCCGGCCACTCCCAACGAGGCCCCTGCGCCGGCCATGACTACCAAGGCTACTCCGAGGCTTGCGCCGGAACTGATGCCGAGTACGTACGGACCGGCCAGCGGGTTGCGGAACAACGTCTGCATCTGGAGGCCGCTGACTGTCAGGGCTGCTCCGGCCAATAAGGCCGACAGGGCTTTGATGAGCCGGATACCCAGAATGATCCGGGCGGTGTGTTCCGGACAATCGCCTCCCGTTAGGGCGGCCCACACGTGCCCGATGGGTATGTAGACGGCCCCTACAGCCAGGTCGGCGGCAAAGAGGCAGACGGTGAGGGCGCCCAGCGTGACGAACAGAAGGGTGGTGTGCCGTTGCATGGGTCAGTGGAGTTGCCGGTAGTACTCGAGCGGTTTGCGGTCGAGCAGCGTGGGGTGGAATATTTGGATGAGGTCGCGCAGGATGACGTCCGGGCGCATGCAGCCCGACTCAAAGAAGTCATTGCCTCCGTCCGGGGTCATGCGTGCGGTGTTGTTGTAAATCTGTCCGGTGCGGACTACCCGGAGCGAAGCCCACTGCGGCAGGGCTTTCCGGACTTCGGCCAGTGACGAAAATGAACCTGCATTCAGCCAGACCGTGGCCTCGGAACTCAGTAGATAGGCTTCTTCCCGGTCGATGGGGATCGATGTGTTCGTCTTGTTGCTTGCCAACAGGTAATCGGCCCCGGCATCCTCGATGAGTCGGACCATGTAGCTGTCGACCGGGGGCATGAACCAGGAATCGCCGTAGGGGGCGTTGAGCATGACCTTCGGGCGTTCGTCTTTGCTGTCTGTTGCAAGGCGGGCCAGGGCGTTGTACCTTGTCGCCACGTCGCCGACGATACGTTCGGCTTCCCGGCGTTTTCCCGTCAGCTCGCCCAGCAGAACGGCCCATTCGGCTTTTCCCAGGGGAGAGGTCTCCAGGTATTCGCCGATATATATATAAGGTATGTGTAGCTCTCTGAGTTTGTTTTCCATGGCGCTTGCACTGTTTATGCCGTATACAAGTACCACGTCGGGACGGAGCGACAGCATCCGTTCGTAGTCCACCTGGTCGCCGTAGCCTACGTCGGCCGGTTTGTCGCGTCGGGCTTTTATGGAGGGTGTCGACAGGTAGTTTATGCCCGATACGCCTACAATCCGGTCTGTTTCGCCCAGGGCGTCGAGCATGGCTATGTGCGACGACGACATGGCTACGATGCGGCGGGCCTCGCCCGTGAGTATTCCTCCCTCGAATCCCTCAGGCGCTTTTTCGCCGTTGCGGGCGATGAAGAATTGTGTCGTAACGCCGTCGGCGCCTTGCCAGGGGTCGGTGATGGTAATGAGCGAACTCTTTTTTCCTTCGCTCCCCTTGATGTTGAATCCGGAGGCGTAACGTGGGGTGTAAACCTCGTTGTCGAAAGAGACGGATGCCGGTTTCTGACGATGGCATGACGTGATAAGGACAAGTAGCAGGCCGGTACAGAATAAAATGTAGCTGTTTTTTGTCATAACGCGTTTGTTGAGGTACGGCGGACGGTTGTTTGAGTTCGTGGACGGAAGGACCGTTCAGGCTGTTGCAGAGAACCGCCGGGACAAAAGTACGAAAATTCGGATAATTCCGGATGTATTTTATAGGATAGTTCAATAGCCCCTCCGGGTAAATCCTTAGAATATTTCGGCACGGATGCCTACTCCCAGGCTCAGGATGTCCCAGAGCGTCAGGTAAGAGTTGGTGAAATAACTGGCCAGATACAAGTCGCACGTACTCAACTCATAGTAAAGCGAAATACTTTTGCTCGCCTTTCGTACCGAAGTCGGTATCTTGTATTTGATACGTTGCCCCACAAACACATTGGTCCGCACACGGGTGGAGAATCCGTAGTATTTCCGGGGATATTTCTTCGGCGCTTTTGTCCAGAAGCCCTCGCCGAACACCGTATTGAAGAACAGACCGCACGAAAGCGGTTCGAGGTCGAAACGTCGCCCCAGCACACAATGGAACGGCACATACGACTGCTTCAGCGTCAGCGTGGCCCGCGATTCGTCCGAATCGCACTTCGGCAAATAACCCAGAAGCACATCCGTCTCCCACTGCCGCTGTCTGCCGTAATACCAGCCTATCCCCATCGAGAAGGCACCGATGCTTCCTGCATACTGC
>CATXZX010000405.1 GCA_958404085.1 uncultured Prevotellaceae bacterium
GACGGGGAACGCGCGGGGGAACGCCGTAATCGGATTGTTCGACGTTACGGATAATTGCATCTGGTCATGGCATATTTGGTCGGTCGATTACGACCCGGCAACCACAGCACAGACCTATGTTTCCGGAGCCGTTTTTATGGATCGAAACCTGGGAGCGATTTCTACCGACTGCACGCATCCCGCAGCCCGCGGGCTTTACTACCAATGGGGCCGCAAAGACCCGTTCATCCATCCGGCAAATTGCACCAGCTATGAACCTGAAAGAGTGGTCTATACCGAAGGATTCGCATTTAATGTCAGCTATCCCCGAAACGCCAGGACTGAAAGCCCTTATGACGTAATGACCGTAGAGTGGTCGATTGCTCATCCAACAACCTTTATGAGCGATGCCATGTACGAAGATTGGGAAGAGTGGGCATCTGTTGTGGATTGGCTTTACAATCATCATCCGAATCTTTGGGGTAATATCACGACGAGCAACAGCAATATCAGCAAGATAAGCTACAAATCTATCTATGATCCGTGTCCCGTTGGTTGGAAAGTTCCCAGCCCCGAAGATTTTGTCGGAATCGAGCGGGTAAGTCAGTCGTCGCCCTATTATGTAACGATTCATTACAACGGTAATCGCACTACGAATATTCCGATCGGAGGGACTTTCGTCGATACACGCTTTATGAATAACGGACAACTCGGACGACTTTACACCAATGCGCCCTACTATATGTTCTGGGGAACGTATGGCTGTCGGTATGGCGATATTTCCTGCACCTCGATTATTTTCTCGACGGGTTCCGTACCCTCATTTATCGACACAACAGATTATTACCGCTATGCCGCAAATCCTATCCGCTGTATTCGGGAATAGACAGAAAGAATTACAACCATGAAGAAAAGACACATCATCACCTTAATGCTCTGCCTGCTGGCTTTGTGGGGCAAACCTCATCGGGCCGCAGCGCAGTTTTTCAGCGCCAAAGTAAACGCACTGGCCGCACTCACCGGAACGGTGAACGTCGGCCTCGACGCGGCCGTCGCCGATAAATGGACGCTCGACGTATCCGGCTACTGGAACCCGATTAATTCCGATTCGTTCAGTTGCCGCCTGTACGCCGCACAGATCGGCACGAAACGCTGGCTGTACGAGGCTTTCGTAGGACATTTCATCAGTGGCCAGCTTACCTCCGGAAATTACCTGTACGGCGGCTCACGGCACTACTACAAGGGCAATATGGCCGGGCTGGGGTTCAGCTATGGCTATGCCTGGCTACTCTCGAAGCGGTGGAACATCACAGCCGAAATCGGCGTCGGAGTCTTTTACATGAAAGATACCCGCCGCGACCGCACATTGCCCGAATACGAATCCATCATCATTCACCACTATAAGCGATGGGTGGTCGGCCCCTCACGCGCAGAGGTAAGTTTTAACTACTTATTCTAACCCTATGAAAAAGATATTTTATATTCCGATCTGCATGATGCTTTTTTGCTGCGCCTGCTCGGATGCGGACATAAATCCTAATCCGACGACGCAGGCACAGCAGATCACCATGACGTTCCGATGCGGCGAAATGTCCCCGACACGCAGTGCATCGAGCGACACCCGCATCGACGACATCAACCTGTACCTGTTCCCTGTGAATGGCGGCCCGGCCCGGCACATATACATCGCCCCCGTGCAGTCGGTCGTACTCGAACTGCCCAAAGGGGACTATACGCTTTATGCCATCGCAAACCTCGCCCGCGATACAGGCGACCGGGCGGAGGATTTCGTTCGCACGCTGCGCGTCGAACGGGATCCTTTGGCCCTCGCGGATGCACCCTTTCCCATGTCCGCACAGCAGGCTGTTACCGTGCGCGGCGACACGCAGATCGCCGTGTCCTTGGTTCGCGCCGTGGCAAAGGTCAATTTCAGCTACACGGTAGCCGCCGATTTCGCAAAGTCTTTTCGTGTGAAGTCCGTGCAGCTTCGCAGCGTCCCGCTCACCGCAGCCCTTTTAGGCTCCAGCCGGGCCGATGCCGCCGGGGAAGTGGCAGACATGGAAAAGGTATCAGCGACGGGAACTGAATACAACGCAACCTACTACCTGCTGGAAAACCGTCAGGGACAGGTCGCGGGAATCGGTTCCCAACAGCAGAAAGACGAAGCCCATGCCCCGGAATATGCGACTTACATAGCCATAGAGGGCAAAGCCGCAAATGTTAAGGTCGTGTACCGCATATACCTCGGCGAGAATAACACCACGGATTTTAACGTCGTTCGCAACCGGGTTTACAACATCAATGCACGTATTCTCGGTATGAACACCGTGGACTGGCGCGTATCGACAGCCGAAGTAGCCGTTACGCCTTTGGCCGAAAGTTACAGGCCCGGCGCATCCGCCGCTGCGAGGTTGGAACTCGTGTCCACGAACGATGCGGAGAATGATTATTACCTCTCGTACCACCTCGACGCGGGACAGGGCATCGTCACCATCGACGGGGAGCGCCGTACGGCAGGCACACCTTATCCGCTGCTCTCCGGAAACGGCACGGCGACGGCTGGCATCGCCTATACACAAGAGGTCTCCGGCGACGTGCGCCTGCGCCTGACCGTCACGGATAAACACGGGATCAGCATGGAGCGCATCCTGACTACCACCTACAAGAACCCGC
>CATXZX010000406.1 GCA_958404085.1 uncultured Prevotellaceae bacterium
AATCGGAATAAAGTCAATCTCGTCATCGGGGGTGGCTGGTGCAGTGGATTCGGTTGTCGGAGCGGAGTAGAATGCTTCTGGGGGAGCCGTTTCATCTTTTTCCGGACTTTGCGGTACATCCTCGAACAAGTCTTTTGCAATTGACTTTTCGGAAGCGGTGTCGGGAACAACGGTTTCTGTTACCTGTGTTTCTGTTGTTTCCGCTTCTTTGTCTTTGGCTTGTTCCTCAGCAGGACTGATTTCGGATATAATTTGATTTTCGGCAGGTTCTGTTTTGTCTGTATCTTTTTTCTCGGCTTCTTCCGTTTGGGCTGTTTTGGTCTTGCGTGTTGTTTTTTTGGTTGTGCGTTTGGCTTCCGTCTCCTTTTTCTCGGGATCAGCAGCTACTTTTTTAGTCTTGCCACTTTTACTTTCAACCTTTGCGGGAGTTTCCTCTTTTCCTTTGTTTCCTTCAGTTTCTTTTTCTTTTTTTGAATTGTCGGGATTATCGCTGCTCTTTTGCGAAGCAGAGCAGACACGATCGGTTTCTTTTTTAACGATTCGTGTTCGTTTCTTGGGAACAGCCGCCTTTTGTGCTGCGCTTTGTACGGCTTGTTCATCTAAAATCTGATACACTAAATCTTCTTTGTTCTTGATGTTTTTGGCCTTGATTCCCAAGGATTCCGCAATAGAAAGAATTTCCGCTTCTTCTTTTTCCAGAAGTTGTTCTTTATTGTAATTGGGCATAACGGTTTATGTATAATGTCGCGTTCATGATACCTCATTCATGGTGGAGATGCCTGAACGGTTTAGAAAATTATCAGAATGATGGATTTGAATGTAAAAAATACCTTATATGTAGGTTTTATGCTGCAAAAGTACAATTTAAAATCGAAATGAAATACTTTAAGAGGTGTTTTTTCGTCCGCAATTTGTCAAATAAATCATTCTGTACCCGGAATGCTTCGGGAAAGACGGTATATCAGGAGCATCTATTCGGTGTATGCGTATATTCATGGTATACGGGCAATCGTCGTCAATCATCGTTTGGGAACTATATCCGGGCCTGTTTTTTGAAATTACGGGCCACCTAATTCAGAAAACGGGCTCCAAAGGTGTGCAAAATAGCGTTCCCGTACGGTTTTGTCACCATCTTATGGGGCTTGTTCGGCTGTAAGATTCATTATTATAATAAGGTATGGGACCGCTAACGTGTACCTAATGGGTCTATTTGAAGTAAGATATTGTAATAAAATGTATGATTAACTTGTCCAATGATAAAAAAAAAAGTAATTTTGCCCCTTCAGGCGGGTGAAACCGTTTCTTAAAGAGAAATTTATTATGAAAAAATTACGTAGCGCATTCTGTACGGAGGGACGTCGTATGGCTGGAGCAAGGGCTCTTTGGGTAGCCAACGGCATGAAAAGAGAACAGTTTGGAAAACCTATTATAGCTATTGCCAATTCGTTTACACAATTTGTACCGGGACATACGCATTTGCATGAAATCGGTCAACTGGTTAAAACGGAAATCGAGAAATTGGGATGCTATGCGGCAGAATTCAATACGATAGCCATAGACGATGGCATCGCAATGGGGCATGACGGTATGCTGTATTCTTTGCCAAGCCGTGACATCATAGCCGATAGTGTGGAATATATGGTGAATGCTCATAAGGCTGATGCACTGGTATGTATCAGCAATTGCGACAAAATAACTCCCGGTATGCTGATGGCTGCGATGCGGTTGAATATTCCGACTGTTTTTGTATCTGGAGGACCGATGGAAGCCGGGACGTGGAAGAATGAGAATATCGACCTGATTACGGCTATGGTAAAAGGAGCGGATGCTTCGGTCTCGCAGGAAGAGTTGAACCAGATTGAAGAACATGCGTGTCCGGGATGTGGTTCGTGTTCGGGCATGTTTACGGCTAATTCCATGAATTCATTGACCGAGGCTATCGGACTCTCGCTTCCTGGGAACGGTACGATTTTGGCCAGTCATGTAAACCGTATCCAATTGTTCAAAGATGCCGCGGCATTGATCGTAAGAAATGCCTACAAGTATTATGAAGAGGGAGACGAGAGTGTGTTGCCGAAAAGCATTGCAACGCGACAGGCCTTCATGAACGCCATGTCGCTTGACATTGCGATGGGCGGATCTACGAATACCATTCTGCATTTGTTGGCTGTCGCTAACGAGGCCGGAGTGGACTTTAAGATGAAAGATATTGATGAACTGAGCCGTAAAGTTCCTTGTTTGTGCAAGTTGTCTCCGAATACACAGCGTTATTCCATTCAAGAATGTAATCGCGCAGGAGGTATCCTGAATATATTGAATGAATTGGCCAAAGGAGGTCTGCTCGATACAGGCGTACGCCGGGTGAACGGTCGAACGCTGGCTGAGGACTTGGATACATACAGCATTACGGGGAAAGACCTTTCGGCGGAAGCGGATCGTATTTACCACAGTGCGCCCGGTCATCGGTTTACGACGAAAATGGGCGTTCAGGATACACGTTGGGAATCGTTGGATACAGACCGGGCAAACGGGTGCATCCGCGATATTGAACACGCATACAGCAAGGATGGAGGATTGGCCGTGCTGTTCGGCAATATAGCTCAGGACGGTTGCGTGGTGAAGACTGCCGGCGTAGACGAAAGTA
>CATXZX010000407.1 GCA_958404085.1 uncultured Prevotellaceae bacterium
CCCCGAACAGGTTCAGCGACAGTGAACAGTCTGCAAGCATGACGGCAAAAACCGTCACTAGGACAAAGAGCCCTTTCTTCCCCATGCGCCATACCAAAAGACCGAACAACAAGTTTGCGATGTATTCATAGATGAGCGACCATTGAGGAATATTGAGCGAAAACAACTCCTCGTTGCCACGTATGTTTTGCTCGGGAGTCTGCGGAATCATCAGGAAGTTCAACACGACATACAGCGCCACGGTAGCGACCGTCGTAGTGGCAATACGCGGATAGTAGTCCGACGCCTGAAGCCAAAACAACATACTGCCCAACAACAGGCCGAACAACACCATGGGCTGAAGCCTTACAAGCCGGCTTTTCAGAAAAAGAAGAAACGACATTTCCCCGGTTTTCATCCGCTGCTCATAGGCATACCCCGTAACGAAACCCGATAATACAAAAAAGAAGTCTACGGCCAAAAAGCCATGGTTTATATGCTTATAAACAGGATCGTAGGAAAAAGCCTCGCTAATGTGGAAAACCACCACCATCAGTGCAGCCACTCCGCGCAATCCGTCCAATATCTCGTAACGCGGACGTCGCGTCCCGTTCAAGCCTTCATCACTCATACCACCTGTCTCTACTTTTCTTTTCTCCAATTCTGTTTGCATTGTCTTTTCGTTAGAAATTCGGACTAGCCGGCTCCGGAATTTCCGTTTGCCGGTCTGTCCGTCGTTTTTTTCAATTGCAAAAGTACGGACTATTGCAACTACCCGCAATAGTCATTTATAACCACTCGGATTCAGAGCAACCGCA
The DNA here is from genome assembly GCA_958404085.1 of uncultured Prevotellaceae bacterium. GTDB lineage: Bacteria > Bacteroidota > Bacteroidia > Bacteroidales > Bacteroidaceae > Alloprevotella. The sequence continues at coordinate 798 of CATXZX010000407.1, forward strand.
TGGCGATGGCGGCATTCACCGCCTCCATCGAGTTACCCACCGACAGTTTGCGCAGTATATTCTGGCGATGCCGGTTTACCGTATTGATGCTAATATGCAGCCGTTGTGAAATTTCCTTGCTGAGCATGCCGTTCTGAATGCAGCGGAGAACCTCCTTTTCGCGCAACGAGAGAAGCGTGGAACGGCTGTCCGAAAATGAAAAAGGCATGATTTCTCCGGTCCTCTCATTAATAATCCGGGCATTTATGCCGACAACCGGTTCCGCATCGCGGGACAGGCTGTAAGTACACAGAAACAGCCACATGCGCCCTCCGGGCGAAAGACGCAGCAACTGCGTCGTGTTATCCATCAGGATATACGCTCCCTCCGCGTTCTTTACACGTATGCGGCAGGCCGCCTTGTAATCCAGTTTCTCCGTACGATTCAGTTTGTCCGTATACGTGGCGAACTTAAGCTCAAGCATCCGTTTGTCCACCAAGTCTTCGGGGTGCATCCGCATATACAAGGCATCTTCGTCGCTGGACGGTATTTCGTAAAACGCATCTTTATCACCCAATCCGACACAGTTGCCCGGCCACTGGGGAAAAAGCCAGGACTTGTCTTGCGCCACATCGGTTATGACGGCACAGGCATGCGTAATAGCTGTCATAACGCCGACATTGCGGATAGCCTGTTCCACATCTGCAACAGGAAGTGTTTCCTGCTCCAGATGCTGCCGTGCAAAGACCGCATTGAGTTCCGTCCTTAATACATCCATAATGGTGGAAACGGGGGTTGCAAGTTACACATTTTCATATCAGTACCTGCCACGCCGGCCGACTGCTACTCATAATCGGGCTTGCCGTTGCGTATCCAGTCCATCACGTTGGCGGGAGCCTGTTCGTGCATCAGCTGGTATTTCATAAAATCCATGTAGGGAGCAACGTGACTGAAAAATTGTTTGTAACCGCTGCACAGATAATTCAGCCCGGGCTCGCCGGAGTCCGTACGGGCAAAGCGGTTTTTAGGACATTCGCCGTTGCACGCAAACAGGAACTCGCATTCGCGGCACTGAGTGGGCAACTTTTCTTTTTTGTCGGCACCGAACCGCAACTGACGCGGACTGTACATCATCTCAAGCAGCGTCTGTTGCCGGATATTTCCCAGTTTAAACTCCGGAAAGACAAAGTGGTCGCAACTATACACATCGCCGTTAAACTCCATTACCGCCGCATGGCCACACGTCTCGGCCATCGAACACAGACCGGGCATCACCCCCATCCAGTTGGCCAGCGTCGTATCGAACAACTGCACATAGTATTCGCCCACGTCGTTCGCCACCCACTCGTCGAACAGCGTACAGAGGAAATTGCCCCATTGGGACGGAGTGACCGAAAAATCGGCGGGGCGGATGTCGGCCCCCTCTACCGGACTGGCTAACTGCCGGCCGTCGGGATGAACGTACAAACGCTCCACGACGGGGGTAAACTGGATGTAACGGCACTCTATATCCTTGAAAAAACGGTAAAACTCCAGCGGATAATCGGCATTGTAGTCATTGACCACAGCCAACGCGTTCCACTCTACTCCGAAGCGGTTGAGCAGACGGACTCCGTTCATCACCTGCCGGAACGAGGGACGCCCCGTCTTGGTACGCCGGTACTCGTCATGAAACTCCTGCGGGCCATCGAGCGACACCCCCACCAACCAATGGTTCTCGCTGAAGAAGCGGCACCATTCCTCGGTCAGCAGCGTACCGTTCGTCTGGATGGCATTGTCTATCTGGCGCCCGCCGGCGTACTTCCGCTGCAGTTCGACCACCCGCCGGTAAAAAGACAACGGGCGCATCAGCGTCTCACCGCC
>CATXZX010000408.1 GCA_958404085.1 uncultured Prevotellaceae bacterium
TCACAGCCGATTCATCCTTGTACCACGCTTTTTTCTCTTTCTGCTGGTTCTCGAATGCACCGTAAGAACTCAATACATAATAGTATGCGCCATCGCGGGGCATATTGAGGCTTGCCTTCATGGCTTCGAAGGTTTTCTCGATGTTGGCAGCGGCAGCCTTGAGCTGTTCATCGGTACTAGCCGGATCCATCAGCAGGTCGTTGGCTGCTGCAAGGGCATCGCTATAAGCCGTTACGGCAGCAGGATCGCAATAACCGACACCTTCGCCAGCCACGTAGATATTCTCGTAACCGGCATCCTGGTGTTTCGTCAACAAGTCGTTGAGGTCGTCGACAGGACTGTCTACATACTCAACCTCGTAAGCATACCACGGGTTGACAGCCGTACCAACCGTTACATTATCAATAGGGTTGAAACTTCCCCACTGGGCATTCGAATAATTGTTCCAGCCCCAGATGTGGTACAGGCAGTTAGCCGTCGTAGCAGACGTATAATTGACAATGGTCAGGGCATCGCCGTTTTTCCAGTCCCATGCCGGTCTTTTACCGTCATTAGGCCATACAGGATTATCGGGAGTCCAACCTTCGCCCTTTTCGAGACGGGTCTGTTTCTGGGCCGAGCCGAAAGTGATGGGCAGGGCGTTCTCCTGGTTCACCGTGAAGCCGTCGCCACCGCTGAAATACAGATTGTTGAAATCACTCTTCAGGTAAAACATCGGTTCGCCGGTGTAGGGGTTCGCGCCGGCATCTTCCAGCGTGATAACGTTCTCGGTCACGACCTTGTCGTTATGCACAGCATAACGCAAATCGGGCGCGAACACATACTTTGTCGTAGCCATTTCGGCGCAGACATTCGTCAGGACGATCTTCATACCGGGTTTCAGGCCGGCAGCCGTCGTAATCGGCTCATCGACTCTCGTCCAAAGGGCAAAAGCCTCCGTACACCAAGTGCCGCAGAAGAGCATCAGTGCAAGTTGAAGTAGAGCTTTTCTCATAAAAACGATTTAATTGTTAAAAAAAATAGGTTGATAAGTTTATTAAGGCCTAAAAGGCCTAAGGGCAGGATACCCCGCTCTCGTTTGCAAATATAGACATTATTTTCAAGCACACAAACTTTTTCGTTCCGTTTTTCACAAAAGTTTTTTAGAGACCTACACATAAAAAAACAAAAGGCCTGCTTTTTCGAAATACCTCGGAGATATTTCGAAAAAACAGGCCCGTCTTGTCTCGGCCGAACGACCGCTGTCCCGTTTCTCAATCGGCTCAAAGTCCGGCGGTCAGCACCTGCCACAACTTGTCGGCGGGCAGCGGGGCCTCGAGACTGAGCGGCACATGGCTGACGGGGTGTTCGAAGCGGATGCGCCGGGCATGCAGGCTGATGCTGCCGTCGGGATTGCTGCGGGGGGCACCGTACTTCAGGTCACCCCTGATGGGGCATCCCATGTGGGCCAGCTGGCAGCGTATCTGGTGGTGGCGCCCCGTACGAAGACGGACTTCCAACAGGAAATAGCGATCGGAGACAGCCAGCAGGCGGTAGTCGAGCAAGGCGCGCTTGGCTCCGGGCGCCCCGGCGCGGCTCACGTACGATTTGTTCTGCCGCTCGTTGCGCACCAGGTAATCATCGAGCGTACCCGACGGCGCAGGCGGCCGTGCGGTAACGATGGCCCAATAGGTTTTCTCCACCCGTCCCCCTTCGCGAAAAAGTTCGTTCATGCGCGACAGCGCCTTGCCGGTACGGGCAAACACGACCACCCCGCTCACAGGGCGGTCCAGACGGTGGGGCACACCGAGGAAGACGTTGCCCGGCTTGTCATATTTCTCCTTTATATACTGGCGGACCAGGTCGCTCAGCGGCGTATCGCCGGTCTTGTCGCCCTGCACAATCTCCGAGGGAGCCTTGCAGACGGCAATCAGGTGGTTGTCTTCGTAGATAACGGTCATATTCTGTTTTTTTGAGGTGTTCCGACACACAAGGCAGGCCCGCAAACAGACACAGGGCACAGGGTACGCCCGAAGCGCCCTGCACCCTGCATGATGTTGTCCGGAGCCAGCGAGGCCTCGGCGGTTCTTACATATTCATTCCGCCGTCTACCTGGATGACCTGTCCGCTGACGTAGCTCGACATGTCCGAAGCCAGGAACACGGCCACGTTGGCGATGTCCTCCACCTGTCCGCCGCGACGCAACGGAATCTTGGCGGCCCACTCCTTGCGCACCTCTTCGGGCAGGGCTGCCGTCATGGCCGTCTCGATGAAGCCCGGAGCGATGGCGTTGGCACGGATGCCACGCGAACCCATCTCCTGTGCGATGGATTTCGCCAGTGCTATCAGGCCGGCTTTCGAAGCCGCATAGTTACTCTGACCCGCATTGCCGTGTACGCCCACTACGGAAGCCATGTTGATGATGCTGCCGCTGCGCTGGCGCATCATGACGGGCGTGCAGGCGTGGATGAAGTTGAACGCAGATTTCAGGTTGACGGCAATGACCGCATCCCACTGCGCTTCCGTCATGCGCATCATGAGTCCGTCCTTCGTGATTCCGGCGTTGTTTACCAGGATGTCAATCGAACCGAAGGCACGCCATTTCAAGGCATCGGACTTCGCCCGCATCCATCCCGGCGGTACACTGGGAAAA
>CATXZX010000409.1 GCA_958404085.1 uncultured Prevotellaceae bacterium
TGACTACCATCCGGCAAGAAACGCTCCTGGCCAGCCGCAAGTTCGGCAAAGGAACCGTCATCGTCGGGTCGCGTACATTGGCCGGAAGCCACCCCAATGCAAGCGATTCCATCAATACCGCCTTGTGGAGGGCAGTGCTTAAAACCGCCGTTAAGGGCAAAAAACTCCCTGCCGACGCCCAATTGCAAGGAAGCGGTTGGGGGAATCTGGGAAATACCCTGAAATCAGCGTCCGGTCTCTCCATCAGCTACACCGACTACCTGGCACCCTATGCCAAGGCCATGGCCGATATTTCCAGTCGCTGTATGCCGGTCATCGAGAGGCGGATGGGGGTCCCCTTATCCGGTTCGATGGGGTCCAACATCCTGTTGCTGGCCACCGATGGCGGAGGATTCTCGTCCGGCGAAACCATTGCCTTAGCCGTGTGGTGGGGTGGTTTCCCCGACCGTGAAGACTCGATGATCGAGTTCATTACGCACGAATCGGTACATTCCTGGGTGCTTCCTTTCCCCGAAATATGGAACGAACCCATCGCCACCTACGTGGGCGACCTGGTTATGGCCGACATGGGGCATTCCGATGAGGCCAAGAAGCGTATAGCCGCCTGCATCGACCGTGCCCGCAAGGCCGACCCCAATTTCGATTTGTACGACATTAACGGCAAGAGCTGCAAACCCGGCGTGGCTCCTTTGCCCGACCATCAGGTGAACGACGTACACTGGGGAAAAACGTTCTGGATATTCGAGCAATTGCGCAAGGACTGTCCCGACTTCCTGGCACGCTATTTCCGGGCCAAACGCAAACATGCCCGGCCGGATGTCCTCGGCAAGTACGGTGCTGACAATACTGTGGCCGTATTGAGCGTCGCGCTCGAACGCGACCTGTTTCCCTGGTTCCGCAGCATCGGATTCGATGTCGACCGCAACCGGGCCGACATCAAATTCTAAACCGTCGCCGTTTCAGTCTTGAAGCAGCGTATCGCAAATGGGGCTGCGTTGTACCGAAGAAACCTAAAAGTCAGGTGTATGACTTCTTGAGACTTCAGGTTACGACGCAGCCCCATTCTATTGTGTTCGTTTTATGTCCTTATGCGTTTGTTCTTTGTTCCGGATGTATGCGAGTTTGAGGTTTTCGCAACGGCTGTCTCTTTTGTTATCGAGTCGTCAGGTGTTTGCCTCGGATTCGGTGATTCCGTTGTCCGCACGCTAACGGCCGATAGTCCTATTTCTTAGAATCCGGAGTTTTCTTGCGTTCCCCAGCGGTAGTTGGGCTTGTCGCCCAGCCATATTTCCAGCGTGCCTCCGGCCTGTACGTCGCTGTGCGCTATCTGGAATCCGTTGTGCGCCTTACCGTTCAGGACGGTTTTCTGGATGTACATGTTTTCGGGCGATACGTCGTGTACTTTTATCTTGAACTCCTTGCCTTTGTAGTAGCGCGGGTCCAGTTTGATGGTGATTTCCTCGAACACCGGACTTGTTATGTCGTAGCAGGGCTGCGATGCCGAGCCGCCGTCCAGGCTGAATAGCCCCATCGCCATCAGTGCGCTGACTCCCGCCATCTGGCCCTGGTCTTCGTCGTTCTCGCTGTATCCGCTTTCGGGACTCGTGTCTCCGTAGGTTTCCTTACCCACCCGGCGTACCCAGTATTGTGTGAGCCAGGGTTTTCCCACGTGTGCGAAGATGTGGGCATTCGAGCATCCCGGTTGGTTGGCATAACTGACGTAGCTCGACAGGTAGCGCCGCGGAGCCGATTGCTTAAAGGCAAAGTCCAGCTTGTCGGCCAGGGAGTCGTTGCCGCCCATGGCCCTGGCCAGGCCCGCAATGTCGTGCGACAGTCCGAAGGTGGCCTGCCATGCGTTTGCCTGTACAAAGCCCTGTCCGCTCAACGGTTTCTCGTGCAGCCATTCCCCGTTCTCCCGGCGGGGCATTATCAGTTTCAGGGTGGGGTGGAAGGATGCGCTCCAGCCGCTGGCCCGCTTGTTGAAGTACCGGTAGTCGGCTTTCCGGCCCATGGTTTTGGCCATCTCGCCCAGCGCCCAGTCTTCGAACGCCCACTGAATGGTCAGTCCCGCATCGTCGGGGCAGTACCCGTTCTTGACGTAGAAGTCCAGTTCCTTGTCCATGTCGAAGGCCAACATGCCGCCTTTGGCGTGGTTCCGCTTCATGGCCTTGAAGGCGGCATCGGGCTTCCACTTGTGGCAGATGCCCCTCTGATAGCCGCTTGTAATGAGCGACGTAGCCGGACAACCGGTCATGATATACGTATAGGCTCCGCCCGAGGGGCCGCGGGGCAGCAGTCCACCGTTTTTGTCGTATTCGAGCAGCGAGGCCGCAAAATCGTCGAGTACGGAGGGATAGGCCAGTCCCCACAGCGTGTTCAGGTTCCACTGCGTCAGCCACAGCGCATCCGAGTTGTACATGTGGTGCAGGGGCATTCCCTGTCTGTCTTTGCCCACCGTACGTACGTGAAACTCCGGTCCGATGGTGTGTATGCGGGTCTGCTTGCCTATGCGTTTGCCGCCGGTCAGGTAGTCGGGGTATTCGCCGTTGTAGTCGTCTATGATGTGGCGGCCCAGCAGCACGTGCCACAGGTCGGTGTAGAACTTGGTCCGCTGTGCCTCTTCGCCGCC
>CATXZX010000410.1 GCA_958404085.1 uncultured Prevotellaceae bacterium
CCGTTTCGCTGACGGTAGGCGAGGAAAAGGGCAACAAAACCGTGCTGTGGGGCGCAGGGACAAAGGTGAAACGCGTGAAACGCCGTACGGTGAACGACCGTATACCGGCTGTCTGCTACAAGCGGGCAACCGTGACCGACCATTTCAACGAAATGACCCTCCAGGCCAAAGACGGTCAACTGGTGGTGCGCGTGTACGACGACGGTGCGGCCTACCGTTTCGTCCTGCCCGATACGAAAAAGGAACTTATCGTATATGCGGAGCAGGCCGATTTCGCCTTCGACAAGGACTATCCCGTGTATTTGCCCTACACGAACCGCGGCCGGTCCGGCGATTTCGAGAGCCAGTACATGAATTCGTTCGAGAACTATTACGAACACAAGCCCATGACGCAGGCCGATGCGGCCCATCTGGCTTTTCTGCCGGTGCTGGTGGAACAGTCCGGCGGCTGTAAACTGTGCATCACGGAGGCCGACCTGTACGATTATCCCGGCATGTATGTACTCGGCGGACAGAATGGTCCGAAACTGAAGGCCCATTTTGCTCCCCTGCCTTCCGTAACGGAGCAGGGCGGACACAACCGTTTGCAGCAATTGGTGAAGGCGCGCCACGACTACATTGCACGGAATCCGCAGCACGAACTGCCGTGGCGTGTGTTCGGCGTCAGTCGCAACGATGCCCAGCTGGCGCAGAGCGACCTCGTATTCCGTCTGGGCAAACCTTCCGCACTGACCGATACGGACTGGATTCGTCCCGGCAAAGTGGCCTGGGACTGGTGGAACGACTGGAATATTCAGGGTGTAGACTTCCGTTCGGGCATAAACAACGAAACCTATAAGTACTACATAGACTTTGCGTCGAAAAACGGCATAGAATATGTGATTCTGGACGAAGGCTGGAGCGTAAACCTGAAGGCGGACCTGATGCAGGTCGTTCCCCAGATAAACCTGCCGGAACTGGTGGCCTACGCACGCGAGCGCCGCGTGGGACTGATTCTGTGGGCCGGCTACTGGGCGTTCCATCGCGACATGGAGAAGGTCGTGAAACATTATGCCGACATGGGCATCAAAGGGTTCAAGGTCGACTTTATGGACCGCGACGACCAGCAGATGGTACGTTTCATCGGCGAGGCTGCCGCCCTTTGCGCCAAATACAAGATGATGGTGGACTTCCACGGCATGTACAAGCCGACGGGTATGCAGCGCACCTGGCCGAATGTCATCAATTACGAGGGCGTGAACGGCCTGGAACAGATGAAATGGACCACGACGCCTGAGAAACAAGTGCAGTACGATGTCGAATTGCCGTTTATCCGCCAGTTTGCCGGTCCGATGGACTATACGCAGGGCGCCATGCGCAACGGCACGAAGAGAAGTTACGTGACGGCTTATTCCGAACCGATGAGTATCGGCACGCGTTGCCACCAGTTGGGCCTGTACATGGTGTTCGACTCTCCGCTCAACATGCTTTGCGACGCTCCGACCAACTACGAACGCGAGGACGAGTGTACGCGCTTCATTGCCCAGGTGCCTACCGTGTGGGACGAAACCCTGGCACCGGCCGGCGTCGTAGGGCAGTATGTGGTCATGGCACGTCGTTCGGGCGACGTATGGTATGTGGGTGCCGTCACGAACTGGACCGCCCGCGATGTGGTACTCGACCTCTCGTTCCTGCCCGAGGGCGGTAATTATGAAGTGGAACTCTTCCGCGACGGCATAAACGCCGACCGCATCGCTACGGACTACAAGCGCGAGGTGAAGGCTGTGCCGGCCGACCGTCGCCTGCAGGTGCGCCTGCAGCCCGGAGGCGGATGTGCGGCCCGCATCGTGAAGAAATAAACACACACACCGCAGGGCGGCCGGCGGCTCGCCCCGGCAGGCCTGAAAACGGTGCGGCAACCGGAAAGAATCTCTCAGATACTTCCGGCTGCCGCGCCGCTTTTCGTTACCCGTGTGCCGCGGTATGCACCGAACGCCAAAAAACAAAGCCGAAATAGCTCGCTGACACGTTTTTTCTGAAAAAAACTTCCTACCTTTGCAACAGGAAACACGGTTGCATGTCCGGCCGGTTTCCGATGGAAAAAGGATATTAATAAATAAAATTGAAAGATATGGAAACCATTCGTTTAGATCTTAGCAAAGCAGTGCAGTTCCTGGCTCCCGGAACGTTGGAATCGTATGAACCGAAAGTGAAAGCGGCACAGAAGGCGCTCGAAGACGAAACTTGTCCGGGCAATGACTTCCTGGGTTGGCTCCACCTGCCCGGAAACATCACGGCGCAGCAACTGGCCGAACTCAAGGCTTGCGCACAAGTGCTGCGCGAGAATTGCGACACGATAGTCGTGGCCGGAATCGGCGGAAGCTACCTGGGTGCGCGTGCGGTCATAGAATCGCTTTCCAACAGTTTCCAGTGGCTGGTGAACAAGGGCGAGAATCCCACCATCCTCTTTGCCGGAAACAACATCGGCGAGGATTACCTGGCTGAACTCTGCGAATACCTGAAGACCCGGAAATTCGGCGTTATCAATATTTCGAAGTCGGGCACGACAACGGAAACGGCCCTTACCTTCCGTCTGTTGAAAAAACAGTGCGAGCAGCAACGCGGCAAGGACATGGCGCGCAAGGTA
>CATXZX010000411.1 GCA_958404085.1 uncultured Prevotellaceae bacterium
TGCTGTTGCAGCCTTCGGCCTTCAGCACCTCCCAGCCACGGTTCTGAAGGAAGCCCCAGCTCTGCGATGTAAGGTATACCCCGTTTACGGTATTGCGTTCGTGATCGTACTTTTTGTCGGTGCTATGGACCTGTGCAGACAGGAATGTAGCGAGCGCCACGAATACGGCCGTACAGATCAGCCACGTAATGAGCAACGTAAAACGCTTGACCGGCGAAAACGGACTGGTCGTACGGAGTACGTTGGCGATAAGGTGCGTGCAGATATAGAGTAACAGACTGAAAGAAACGATGCCCGCCACGATACAAATGGTCAGTTCCCAATAGAAACCAGGCATATAAGGAAGTAATTCGGAAAAGTGTATTTCCTCCAGAAAATGGATCTTGCCGGCACCGAAACAGATGGCTATAACGACCGTGACAAGCGCCAGAAAAAGTCCGACAAGGGCGATTCCGACAAACAGGAATATACCGATACCCACCATCAGGAGCAGCGCCTTCATACTCCAGACCAACAGCGAGAGCAACGTAGAGAGGCATCCGCTGGCGCGGCGCTTGACATCCGGACTCTTTACGTACTCGCTGGCACGATGGAAGTTGCGCATGATTTCCTCGTTCAGGTTTTTGGGATTCACAGGCTGCCCGTTCATCTGAAGCCGTTCCTCGGCCGTACGGGCTTGGGGGACGGCGCCCCACACGACCAGATAGGCGATGGCAAAAAAACCGGAACTGAAAATCGTAAGCAGTACCAGGGCTATTCGCCAGGGAAGCGGATCGTTTCCGCCCATGTAGCGGCTCAGTCCGGCCATGACTCCGGCTATCATCACGTCGTCGGCACTGCGGAAGAACTTGCGCCTGCACCGCGGTTGCTCTGCCGGCCCGGCCTCGGGGGCAGATTCTTCGTCGTTGTTTTCCTCCTGTTTCTCGCTGTCCATCTCCTCGGGATTGCCGATACGGTGGATAATGTCCTCCACATGGCTGATGGTGATGGCCTGCACGCCGGCAGCCTTCAATTCGGCAAACAGTTCGGCCACACGGTGACGGATGTCGTCGGCTATTTCTTCGCCTCCCTCGCGCCGGCTGAAGTAGGCGCACATGTTTTCCTCGTACTTTTTCAACAGTTCGTACGCGTCCTCGTCGATTGCATACAGCGAACCGAAAAGATTTATCGTTATATTCTTTTTCATCTCTCGTAGTTTTAATGTCTCTTCTTAACTCTTCTACAACGGCAAGCGCAACGGGCTTTCCGCTTTCAGTATGTCGACCGTACGCGACAGTTCGTTCCAGGCCCCATCCAGGCCGCACAAAAATTCTTCACCCTCGGGCGTTAACGTATAATACTTACGCGGCGGACCCTGAGAGGATTCCTTCCACTCGTATGCCAGCAACCCGTCTTTTTTCAAACGCGTCAGCAGCGGATACAGCGTCCCTTCCACGACAATCAGTTCGGCCTGGCTCAGACGCATGATGATGTCGGCGGCATATAACGGAGTCCTGCGCAGCAACAGCATGACGCAATATTCGAGCATCCCTTTACGCATTTGCGATTTTGCATTGTCTACATTCATAAATCAACCCTTTCTTTTTCAAACGATGGCCTTCGTCTACTATTTTATACTGCAAATGTATGCATTACCTACTTACTATGCAATACAAAGTAGTGTGTAAGTTTAACAAATATCCATCTTTTAACAAATCAGAAAGAAGAATACAGGTAACAAGTCAGCAGAAGACACTATCCGAAAAGGTCAAAGGACATAAAAAAGTCTTCCGGCGCAAAAGCACAGTACTTTTGCACCGGAAGACAAGGGCATGCGGCCGACCTCGCGCAAAGCGACAGAGTACTAAACCGGCAGTATGAACTTCAGGCAAACCGGTTGCGGGGTCTGGAAGGCTTTTCCTGTAAAGACAAGCAGTCCGGTTTCGGAATTGCGGGCATAGAGTTGTATCACATTCTCGTCGCGACAGGCCACAAGCAGGTAACGGCCGTCAGGCGAAAGCACGAAATTGCGCGGATGGACGGCCGTAGGCTGATAGCCGACCTTCGTCAGCATGCCGCTGACGGAATCGACACTGAAAATGGCGATGCCGTCGCCCTTCAGGCGGTTCGAGGCATAGACAAAACGGCCGTCGGGCGAAATATGTATGTCGGCACTTCCACGCGCGCCGAGCGTATCGGCACGAAGGCATTGGACCGTATCGAGCGAACGGCCGTCGTAAGACAGGGTAACCACCTCGCCCGAAAGTTCCGTCACGAGATAGGCGTGACGACCGTCGGGTGCAAAACAGGCGTGGCGCGGACCGGACCCCGGACGCAGGCAGACGTCGCGCATGGCGGCCTCGTCGGGAAACGCATCTCCCCCGGCCGGAAAAACATGGATGCGGTCGGTACCCAAATCGTTGGCCAGCAGATAACGGCCGTCGGGCGTAAAGTAAACACAATGCAGGTAGGGATGCGTCTGGCGCTCCGGGTCTACACTGCTACCGCTGAAAGCAACGGTACGGCCCGGACTTAACCGTCCTGCGGAGTCGAGCGGAAAAACGGTGATGTTGCCTCCGAAATAATTGGCCGTAAGGACGTGACGCTCATCGGGAGTCAGTGCGATGTAGCACGGCGAGCC
>CATXZX010000412.1 GCA_958404085.1 uncultured Prevotellaceae bacterium
GTACGAACGGCGCTTCGTCTCCTTCGGTGAGGACAATCGTACGATGACGGAAGGGCCAGATGAATGCTCGACACCACGGAAGCACCCACACCGAGCATCAGGCCTACGCCCAACACGATCATCGTAGGTGCCACACAGATATTGACGGCTGCCAGGCCGTCGCTGCCGACACCGCGCCCAATGAAGATGCCGTCGGTGGCCGTCACGCCACACAGGCACAACATCCCGATAAGTGTCGGAACGAAATAAATGCGGAACAACCGCGGAATATGAACCTTTCCCAAGTCAATTGCGTCTCTTTGCATACGTGTCTTTTATTTTTAGTTAAACATAAAACAAGCCGAATAAGCAACAGGTTTTACCCAGTCATCTTATCCGGCATCAGTTGTCTGCCCTCCGATGAGGATTACAAAACGTTCGTTTATAATTCGCAGTGCAAAGATACGGATTATAAACGAACCGAAAAACAGTCCGCAGCATTTGTCTATATGCGCAAAAGAGGTAACTTTGTATGGGGAAGGGACCAAACGCCTCCACGCCCCTACTTTTCACGAACAAAAAACGACCTGCGGATGAACAACGAACGCCTTGTATGGTGCGATGCCTTGCGCCTCATTGCCTTTCTGCTGCTACTGTGCAGCCATGCGGCCGACCCTTTCTATGCGGCGGCCACTTATGCCTCGTCGGGACAGAGTATCGAAACCGGACTGCTGGACTGGGGCGTACGCTGGGGCTCCTTCGCGCGCCCGTGCGTACCTTTATTTGTCATGCTGACCGGCGTCTTCTCGCTCCCCGTCCGGCGGCCCATGGAAGAGTTCTGGAAAAAACGCATCCTGCGGGTCTTGTTTCCCTTCCTCATCTGGTCGGTCCTCTATTACCTGACGCCCTGGTTCACGGGAGTGGCCGGCATGGACAAAAGCGTCGTCTACCGGCTGTTCAGCTGGGCCGAAACGGACAGCCAGGCCCTTTCGCTTTGTCTGGAAAGGATTGCGCGCATCCCCTACACGTTCAACTTCATTGCCTGCCACATGTGGTACATCTACATGCTCATAGGCCTTTACCTCTACCTGCCCATCTTCTCGGCATGGGTTGAGCGGGCCGGCAAAAGGCAGAAGGAACTGGTTCTGTACATCTGGGCCGCCAGCCTGTTTCTGCCCTATTTTCATGAATACATCAGTCATTACGCATTCGGCACGTGCGAATGGAATCCCTACGGGCTGTTCTACTATTTTTCGGGATTCAGCGGCTATTTGCTGCTCGGACACTACATCCGTCACTACGTACGGTGGGGTACCGGCAAAAAGATCTGTATCTGCCTCCCGCTGATAGCCATCGGGTTCCTCATCACCCTGCAAGGATATACCTACATCATGGAACTGCCCGAAAAAACGCCCGAACAGGTAGAAATGTTCTGGACCTTCAACACGCCCAACGTGGCGCTCATGTCCATCGGCTGGTTCCTGCTCCTAAACGGCACTTCCTTTTCTTTGCAATCGCACACGGCCCGCCTGCTGAAGAACCTGACGACATGCGGTTTCGGCATCTACATGATTCATTATTTCTTTGTACGTGCCGGTTACGACTTCGGTGCCTGGCTTCACATCCCTCCCGCACTTCGGATTCCAGCCTCAGCACTCGTCATGCTGGCCTGTGCATGGACAATTGCCGCCCTTCTGAAACGCCTGATAGGGAAAAAATCGGTATATATCATCGGATAGCCCGCCCCGACGGGCCATCCGGTAGCCGGCTCCCGGCCTGCAGGCCTATATATGCAAAAAGTATTCACGATTTACAGGGATTCGTGAATACTTTCTTCAAATGGAGTGGGCCATCTAGGGCTTGAACCTAGGACCTCCAGATTATGAGTCTGTTGCTCTAACCAACTGAGCTAAAAGCCCGAAATTGCATTCCGCAATTTTTACGCTGCAAAGATACGGCTTTTTATACTTCCGAACAAATAAACGGCCCGAAAAATAAAATTAGCTGGGAGATTTTTGAAAAAATCTCCCAGCTAATTTTATTTTTCGGGCCCGGATACGCACGAACAAAGGTCCGGACCGGCCGCTACATTCGGGTCAGGAAAAAAACTGCTACATAAAATCTTCGCCCAACTGGGAATGCGTTTCGTTTACCAACTTGCGGACAAGCGACGGATCTCCGTTTTTACATACCAGTATCACGTTGTTCTTCTCGACCAGCACATAACCGTCAAGTCCCTGGATAACGGCGACCTTTCCGTCCGACAGCTTCACTATATTATTGTGGCAGTCGTGCATGATGACCTTCGAGTTAATCACGACATTATTGCACGCATCTTTTTGCGACATATCGTACAGATTGCTCCAACTTCCCATATCGGCCCAACCGAAATCGCACGTTGCAACAAACACATTGGTGTTCTGTTCCAGAATAACCAAGTCGATTGACTGATAAAGGCTTGTCGGATAATATTTGTCGATGAAAGAAAGTTCTTCGGCACGCGTCGGTTTTTCCTGGAAGAACTGGAGGGAATTCGGATTTATCCTTTCGAGCGAGGCAAGCATGGTCTGCACATTCCACATAAAGAGTCCGGAATTCCAAACAAACTCGCGGCTTTCCACAAACATGCGGGC
>CATXZX010000413.1 GCA_958404085.1 uncultured Prevotellaceae bacterium
TGCCCTCCGTCCCGACACATGTCTGAAGAACCCGAATGAAACATACGCATACCGGGGTTGTATCTGAAAAAAATCGGCCGAAACATTTGGAAAATCGCATGATACATCTTACCTTTGCGACGTGTGATGATGCGGACTTCACGGAAATCCGGTCATTCTATTTATCTATTTATAGTTTTTACAAATTCAAACTATGAAGCATCAGCACCTAACGAAAATCAGTTTCGGCGGCGTTGCCCCTCCGGGGAACATCGGGATGTAGTGTGTGCGCATAGTTGAAATCAGCCAACCGTTTTTACCGCTGACACAGCTACCGACAGCCATTGGTGTGTCCTGACGCTCCACATGGCCCGCCGGCAGGCGTTCTTTGACATGTTGGTACTCCAATCCGGGAGCAGGCTTCCGGATTCCTAATTCGTATAACTTAAAAAACCAAATAGAATGACTAAAAATACACCTATCGCACTGATGCGGTTCCAAGTGCGCCCCACGGGAAGTGATGAACCGCAACCTTCAAATCCTGCATCATCATTTAAAGGATTCGACGGGAGAAACGATTTTATATGGCTCAATTCGTATGATTATTTAACGGTGGCCATGACCTTTTCCAACGAAAAATGTATCAGGGAGTGTTCATCTCCGGCCGGAATCCGCTGTCCGGTGACGATCACCCTCTACAATACCACGCAACGGCGATGGATGTGCCGCCGCGAACTTAACGTATACCTGAAAAAGGGATTGTTGACCAGGGATTACCTGATAGAACTTCCCTTCGACGAAGAAAACCTGGAATCATCGTGTACATACACGGTGGTCGTACGCGAGGAAAGGACAAAATGTATCCTCGGAGAACATGAAATCCACTTGTTCGGCCCGGACCGGTTCGGCAGTCACCCGATTCTGTGGTACACCGCAACACGCAGCGGTCTGACCGGATTCGACGATTCCGGATGCATCTGTTCATCCGTCAATGCGAACGACTTTTCCACATACAACATCGTTTTCTATTTCCGCAGTTCCATAGAACCGGAAAATGGCATACTCCCCGAACTCGAAATCAGGATTTTTTACCCAGACGGAAGTTCGTCGAAATCCTTTTGCCGTCCACAGGCATCGACTTCAACCTCCGATGGTCCTGAATACTATGTGAAAAGCCTTTTTTGCGTCGAGCCCTATAAAAGAGGTATCGTCTATGCCGAACTGCGCTGCATGGACATCCGTCTTTCGGGCTTCGTATTCTCTACGGACGGTCCGGACATTTTCGAGCCGTGGTACGCCTGTGACATGGGCTATATTGTAGACTATACGCTGAACGACGGAACGTATCGTTTCCACAAACTAGTTCCACACCCTTTGGACGGACATGAGACATCTGAATACGGAACAACAAACGAAGACCACGAGAACAAAATCGAAGAAGATGAATTCGACCAAAGGCTCGACGCCTTCATTGCTTCGTGCCGTGCAGAATCAGAGTCGCAACAGAGCGATGCGAACGAAGACAAGCAGCAGGCTGAAGAAAAAGTAAATCCGATATCGCAGCTTGTAGGATTAGACAGCATAAAAGAAAAACTTATCACCTACGAGAAAGTAGTGACTTTCAACGTTCTGCGATCCAAGAGCGGCCTGCCGTCCATTTCGACCCCGCTCCATGCCATGTTTCTCGGTTCGCCCGGAACCGGCAAAACTACCGTCGCCCAATACCTCGGACAACGGCTTGCCGATGTAGGTGTGCTATCGAAAGGACACGTCGTAGTCCGCGAAAGGGCCAACCTGCTGGGACGTTTCTACAACTCCGAGAGCGAAAACACGCTGGAAGCCCTTCAGGAAGCACAAGGAGGGATTCTCTTTATCGACGAGGCTTATCAACTCTACCAGCCGAACGACCCGCGAGACCCGGGTCGGTTTGTCATCGAGGCATTACTGACCGCCCTAGCAGATGAAAACAACCGTGACTGGATGCTCATACTTGCCGGCTATCCGGAACCGATGAGACAGATGTTCGAAATGAACCCGGGATTCAAATCGCGCATTCCGGATTCGAACATTTATACATTTGAAGACTTCACCGAGTCGCAACTGATTGAAATTGCCGAGCGGTATTTTGAGAAACACAGCTTCTCGTTGGACGAAGATGCGCGAACGGCGCTCTGCAACCGCCTTCGGGCAGACTATGCCAACCGTACAAAAAGTTTCGGAAATGCCCGCCACGTCATCAATCTGATTCAGACGGAAATTCTACAGAACATGGCCATTCGGGTAACGGCCCTACCCTCTCCGGATACTGACGCCTTGTCGGTAATTACAGCGTCCGACATTCCGACAAAAGTCATCGCCAATCCCCCGGCACGCCCCAGAGTGGGATTTGTCTATTAACCCGGTAAAACGTTCGGCCCGGAACACACCCTGTTGTTCCGAGCCGGAACAAATTATTCCGCACAAAATATCTCCACACGACAAAAAGCCGTTTTTTTAAATTACCGTTTTTTCTTTTTTATTCAGGGCGATGCGGAATTTCGCGGATTTTGAGTAATTTTGCAAACATCTATAAATAAGAGAGGCTTATTATGAATTATGTAGGCAC
>CATXZX010000414.1 GCA_958404085.1 uncultured Prevotellaceae bacterium
CAGGGAATGTACGGCGGCCAGGAGCGCGAAATCATTTTTACGATTACGGAAAGGAAAGATTTGGCCCGTCTGAAAGAAAATGTAAAGGAGATCGATCCAGACGCCTTTGTCTCGACCATGCAGGCGAGCAAGGAAACCAATTATAAGTCCTGATTCGTGGAATCTAGGTGTAATGACGGTATTTCTCTTTTGAGAATGGCTAAGAAAAATAATATTAATTCACATAAAAAGACTATGAGAAAATTTACATTGAGCATGATCTTTTGCTTTTCCGTTCAGATGCTGATGGCTCGCCAGATGGTGCCTGGGTATCAGTATGCGAAGGTTGATGCTCCGACGGGTAAGGAGTGGCAGGCACCCGAGCAACATGCCTTGAACAAAGAGCAGCCTCATGCTTATTTTTTTTCATTTAAGGATGTAGAAAGTGCTCGGAAAGTTTTGCCTGAGTACAGTACTTATTGGAAATCATTGGACGGTACGTGGAAATTTCATTGGGTTAACACTCCTGACCAGCGTCCGAAGAATTTTTATGAACCTGCATTTGATGTTTCGGGCTGGGATGATATTCCGGTTCCCTCAAACTGGAACGTCGTGGGGATTCAGCCGAATGGAGATCGTAAATATGGTACCCCCATCTACGTAAACCAGAAGGTAATATTCCATCATAGTGTAAAAGTCGGCGATTGGAAGGGTGGCGTGATGCGTGAACCTAACAAAAACTGGACTACTTATAAAGATCGCAACGAAGTTGGTTCGTACCGGCGTGAGTTCGAGGTTCCGGCCGACTGGAATAAGCGGGAAGTCTTCATTAGTTTTGATGGTGTAGATTCGTTCTTTTATCTTTGGATAAACGGACATTATGTAGGATTCTCGAAGAATTCGCGCAATGTGGCGGAATTCAATATAACTCCGTACTTGAATAAAGGCAAGAACATTGTGGCCGTTGAAGTTTATAGAAACTCGGACGGTTCTTTCCTCGAGGCTCAAGACATGTTCCGCCTTCCAGGTATTTTCCGGACTGTGGCAATCTATTCGACCCCGCAAGTACAGGTACGCGATTTGGTCGTAAAACCTGATTTGGATAAAGATTATCAGGATGGTTCCTTAAGTATTTATGCGGATTTGCGCAACTTGGGAAAAAAAGTGGCTAAGGATTACAAAATAGATTATTCGTTGTATGCTTGTAAACTTTATTCGGATGAAAACGAGCCGGTAGCTTCTGCAACGGCCTCAGTTGCTTTCTCCCAAACAAAGACTGGTGAGACAGCGGAGGCTAAAACTGTAATGTATGTGCGGAATCCTCAGAAATGGTCGGCAGAAAAACCTTACCGTTATGTACTTGTCGGCGAATTGAAGGATAAAAAAGGAAATACAGTGGAGACCGTTTCCACTTATCTCGGCTTCACAAAGGTCGAAATCAAGAATATTGCGGCTAAAGACGACGAATTCGGATTGGCAGGCCGTTACTATTTCGTGAATGGACAGACCGTAAAACTGAAGGGAGTAAACCGCCATGAGAATAACCCGGCCCGTGGACACGCCATTACCCGAGAACAAATGAAGAATGAGGTCATGTTGATGAAGCAGGGTAATATCAATCATGTCCGTAACTCTCATTATCCTCCGGCCCCCTATTGGTATTATCTTTGCGACAAATACGGAATTTATCTTGAGGACGAAGCGAACATAGAGAGTCACGAATATTATTACGGCGACGCATCGCTGTCGCATCCTCAGGAGTGGGAGAATGCACACGTGGCCCGCAATCTTGAAATGGTGCATGCACATGTCAACTTCCCGTCTATCGTAATTTGGTCTTTAGGTAACGAAGCTGGTCCCGGACAGAACTTCGTAAAAGCATACAATGCCATCAAAGCCTTCGACAGCAGTCGTCCTGTGCAATACGAGCGTAATAACAGCATTGTCGATATGGGTTCCAATCAATATCCTTCAATCGGTTGGACACGCGAGGCTGTAAAAGGAAAGTCCGGGATAAAATATCCTTTCCATATTTCCGAATATGCGCATTCAATGGGTAATGCCGTCGGAAATCTGGTCGATTATTGGAATGCCATTGAGTCTACGAACTTCTTCTGCGGCGGTGCCATTTGGGATTGGGTCGATCAGGCTATCTATAATTACGATTCCCAGACCAAAGACCGTTACATGGCTTATGGCGGTGACTTCGGTGATACGCCGAACGACGGTATGTTCTGTATGAACGGTATCATGTTCCCCGATTTGAATCCCAAACCTCAATATTACGAAGTCAAGAAAGTCTATCAGAACATCGGTGTAAGGCCTGTCGACGTAAATAGAGGTTCAATCGAAGTATTCAATAAAAATTACTTCGAAACGCTGGCCGGTTACGAAATGGTTTGGTCGCTTTACGAAGATGGTAAAAAAATCCAGGAAAGTAACGTATTCCAGGGTCCCCGTATGATCGTTGGTCCCCGCATGAAGACTGTTTACACCATACCTTATAAGTTTGAAGACCTGAAGGCCGAGTCCGAATATTTCGTAAAGATTCAGTTCAAACAGGCAGCCGACGTACCTTGGGCTTCTAAAGGTTATGTACAGG
>CATXZX010000415.1 GCA_958404085.1 uncultured Prevotellaceae bacterium
GAAAAACAAGATGACATGCAGACTTCCAATGGATGAAAATTATCGGAGATTGAAATACGTGAGGTACGCAGATGATTTTCTGATTGGAGTTATAGGGTCCAAAGCAGATTGTGAACAAATAAAGGCGAACATCACAGAGTATATGATGAGCAACCTTAAACTTGAACTTTCTGCCGAAAAGACACTCATAACCCATGCGAAAGAGAACGCAAAATTCCTCGGTTTTGACATCACTGTCAGAACATTGGATGTGTTTAAAAGGAACAGCAAAGGAATCAAAAAACGAGAATTTGTTGGCAAGGTCATGCTTATGCTCTCTTCTGAAACAGTGAAACAGAAGCTTCTTAGCTACGATGCTGTAAAGTTTACGAACGAAAACGGCAAAGATGTATGGAAGCCAAAATCACGGGAGAAAATGGTCGGTATGAAGCCTGAAGACATCCTCGCACAATTCAACTTGGAAATCAAAGGCTTCTACAACTATTACTGCATAGCCAACAATGTTTCGTCAACATGTGCCGATTTCGGCTACATTATGGAGTATAGTCTTTATATGACTCTTGGTCAAAAATTAAGAAGACATGTAGGGCAAATCAAAGACAAGTACCGTAAGGGCAAGAATTTTGTCATCCCATATAAGGATGCAAAAGGCAAAGAACGGTTCAGAATACTCTATAAAGAGGGATTCAAACGTAAAAGCGCATTAATGGACGATTTTCTCGACCGTACCCCTTGCACTATGTATGTTCCCAAACCAAGCCTCGCAGAAAGGTTGAAACAGCAAACCTGTGAAATGTGTGGTGCAACTGATACTAACGTCGTGATGCACCATATACGCACTCTTGTTGGGCTAAAGGGAGATACTCCATGGGGCAAGTTAATGTTGTCGAGACATCGTAAGACGCTTGTAGTGTGTGAATCCTGTTATGCTAAAATACAGCTTAATGGAAAATAATGTGAGTTTACTAATGGAGAGCCGTATACATGGAGACATGTATGTACGGTTCGGGGGCAGGTACGGAGAAACCTACTGCCGAAAGGCAAAAAGGCACTCTGTACCGAGCCTACAGACCAATCTGGAACAGGCACGCCCGGAACTGTACGCAAAGCTGGAGGAGCAGAACAGACTTAAGAGGCCGGCATCCCTTGACGGGGAGAAATTCTCCTTCCCGGCGATGGACGAAATCATAAAGCACGGCCTTTGGTTGTGTCCCATCAAGCCGACGCATCAGGACCAGGCATACTATTCCATATCGAAGGATGAGATAGTGCTGCCGGAGAAATCGCAGTTCATGAGCGGGGAGGCTTTCTATGGTACGGCGTTTCACGAGATGACCCATTCCACCGGCTCCGAAGGACGTCTTGACAGGCTGAAGCCCACATCGTTCGGTTCGGATGACTATGCCCGTGAGGAACTTGTGGCCGAGCTGGGCAGTGCCCTTGTCGCCTCGCGCTACGGCATCGTGAAGAATGTAAAGGATGAATCAGCGGCTTACCTCAAGGCATGGCTCGACAGCCTCAAGGAATCCCCCGAATTTATCAAGACAACCCTGCAAGATGTACGTCGTGCAACTTCCATGATAAGCCACCGCATCGACATTGTTCAAGGACAGATAGACAGCTACCAAGCCACTCCTGGACATACGACCGAATACCCGGATGTCTATGACATCGACAATGACGGCAACACTACGGAGGTCGTCCATATCGAGGACAGGCCTTTCGACATGATGCGGGAGGACGAGGAAGTGCCGTTCCAGGGGACGCACCGCAGCCGCTGAACAGGCACAGTACACCTTATTGCAATCCGCCGGGGCACTTGTCTTCGGCGGGTTGTTTTTATGAGCATAAGGCATTAACGACCGTTGCGTTTGTTGAACTCTTCCCAGTCGTATTCGTCCATATCCGGCTTCCAGAACGAGCGTTTGCGTCTGCGACGCGGTTTCCTGCGCTCCCGGAAGCCAAGGACTCCCGACAGCCACCATCCGGCCAATAGTAGAAGTATAATATCCATATCCTGTTGCTTTTTGATTGGTAATTCCCACACTAAAGGTACAAAATAATTCTCACATACACAAGTTTTTAACGGATTATTTTTAAGGAAAATGACCGGCTGGCAGAGTTATAGAAGCTCAACAGATGATTTCACATTTGAGGGTTATTTTATTTCCCTACATTTATGCTTTTAATCTGTTTTCTCGTACTATTTTCGTACTTATTCTATTAAAAATGAGCCGATTTCTTGTGTAATCACGAAAAAATGACTACCTTTGCAACCGTGGTTGAACCAACCGCCGTTGCAAATACGAGTAAGATATGAGATTTTATAACAGAGAAAACGAGATAGCCGAGTTGAAGCGTATATGCAACCTGTCATTTACGCACAACTCCCGCATGACGGTTCTGACGGGTCGCCGGCGCATCGGCAAGACGAGCCTGATAAAGAAAGCGTTTGAGGACAGCGATGCCCCGATGCTGTATTTCTTTACCGGGCGCAAGGCCGAAGCCGCCCTTGTGGATGATTTTGTCCGGGAGATACACGACAGACTGCACGGATATGTACCGGAAGGTCTGATGTCG
>CATXZX010000416.1 GCA_958404085.1 uncultured Prevotellaceae bacterium
CGCAGTTGTCGGATACGGCAACATAGGGAAATATGTAGTGGAAGCGCTCGAGAGCGCTCCGGATTTTGAAATAGCAGGTATTGTCCGGCGCAATGGCGATGCCGACAAACCGCTTGAACTTTCCAATTACGAAGTTGTTAAGGACATTCGCTCTTTGAAGCAGGTGGATGTGGCTATCTTGGCTACTCCTACGCGTAGCGTCGAGCGTTATGCGACAGAAATATTGGCAATGGGCATCCATACGGTCGATAGCTTTGATATTCATACCCAGATACCGGAATTGCGCCGTGCGCTCAATGACGTAGCTGTAAAGAACAACACGGTAGCGGTTATCTCGGCCGGATGGGATCCGGGTAGCGACTCTGTTGTCCGTGCCATGTTGCAGGCCATTGCCCCGAAGGGTATCAGCTATACGAATTTCGGGCCGGGTATGAGCATGGGCCATACGGTAGCCGTAAAAGCGATAGAAGGTGTGAAGGCTGCACTTTCCATGACAATACCTACCGGAACCGGAATCCATCGCCGCATGGTATACATCGAGGTGAAGGATGGCTACAAGTTTGAGGAGGTGGCCAAGGCTATCAAGTCGGATGCTTATTTTGTCAATGATGAGACGCATGTCATAGAAGTTCCTTGCGTCGACGATTTGTTGGATAAGGGACATGGCGTAAACCTGACGCGCAAGGGCGTTTCGGGAAAGACACCCAATCAGTTGTTCGAGTTTAATATGCACATCAATAATCCGGCTTTGACAGGGCAGGTGCTTGTCTGTGCGGCTCGTGCGTCTATGAAGCAGAAGGCGGGGTGCTATACGATGATCGAAATTCCGGTTATTGACTTGTTGTATGGTGACCGTGAGGAGCTTATAGCTCATTTGGTATAAAGACGTGTAAATGTTTCCTTCCATCTACGTGTGATGAAGGAATGGCATAATGGTAAAATTACTCTGAAGAGGTTTGACTCGTTCAGAGTAATTTTGTTTTTGAAACTGTGAGTACTTCTTGTTATAAATCATTATCTTTGTAAATATGATTGGGCATCAAATACGGAGAGCGGGGCGTGGATAGGAAAAAACACGATTTTCTGACGACTGAATCGGTTCCGCGTGTTGTCGGGACAATGGCTGTCCCGACAATTATCAGTATGATGATGACCAGTATATACAGCATTGCCGATACTTATTTTGTCAGTCAACTGAATACGCAGTCTACAGCTGCTGTCGGCATCGTATTTACTGTGATGATGGCGTTTCAGGCTGTCGGATTTCTCTTCGGACATGGTACGGGGAATTATATCGCTATCCGGCTGGGGGCGGGTGATGACGCGGAGGCCCGGAAAATGGCCGTGACAGGTATTGTCTATGCCTTGTCTATAAGTATCGTGCTGACCGTCTGCGGATTCTTGTGGTTGAGAACGTTGTGTATGGCGCTGGGTTGTACGCAGACTGTTTTGCCCTATGCGGAACAGTATATGCAGACTATCTTGCTGGCCGGCCCCTTCATCGTAGGCTCGTTGGCGTTGAATGTGCAGATACGTCAACAGGGGAATGCGGCTTATGCGATGGCCGGTATAATGAGCGGGGCCGTTCTGAATACGTTGCTCGACCCGTTGTTGATATTTACTTTCGGCCTGGGTATTCGTGGTGCAGGTATGGCGACTCTTATCAGCCAGGCAGTGAGTTTTATGATTCTGTTGCGGATGACGGAAAAAGGGGGAAACTTACCGCTCAGGCTAACGAATTTTAGTCTGAATAGAAAATACGTCCGTTTCATTATGGCTGGCGGTACGCCATCGCTTACACGCCAGGGTTTGGCATGTCTCTCAGCCTTGTTGTTGAATGTTTCGTCTGCAGCGTATGGCGATACGGTCATTGCTGCCATGGCTATTATTACGCGTATTTCCTTTTTGGTTTATTCGGTAGTTACCGGATTGGGGCAAGGGTTTCAACCTTTATGCGGATTCTGTTATGGGGCACGGTTGTATGACCGTGTGATGAAAGGATTTTGGTTCTGTGTGGTAGTAGGAACGGCATTCCTGGTACTTGTATCTCTGACTGGCAGTGTGTTTAGTTCGGAAATTATCGCGTTGTTTAGTGAGGATGTTTCTGTGGTGAATATCGGAGGGGAAATCTTGAGGTGGCAATTGTTGAGCTATCCGTTGGGAGCATTTATTATTTTAGGAAATATGACTATGCAGTCTATAAACAAGCCTGTCCGTGCGAATTTATTGGCAGCCGCTCGCAGGGGGCTGTTTTTCATACCGTTTTTATTGTTGCTTCCGCGCTATTTCGGTTTGTATGGCTTGATTATCTGTCAACCTCTTGCAGATGTATTCTCATTTGCCCTTTCTTTACCGGTTCTGTTGTTGACTTTTCGTAATTTGAGGTAGGAGAAATTTCTCTAAACACCGGAGACTCTATATAAGTGTTCTTTTGTATATGATTGCTGTCTGATAAAACTTTTTAATTGACTGAAAATTTAGGGCCGACTTCTGTAAACGGAACAGCACCCCAAAAGTTTGTGTGTACAACCGTCCGCGATAGCGTATTGAAACCTGCGTGTATAAGTTCTAACTTT
>CATXZX010000417.1 GCA_958404085.1 uncultured Prevotellaceae bacterium
AGACGATGCCCCGTTTAGGATAAAAGACCAGTTGTCCCATACGGATTTGCCGAATGTCTGCAATCTGAACGTGTCGGAAACAAGCCTATTCTCATCGCTACCGACAAAACTTTCCCATGAAGACGGATTGGAAATCTGTGCGTGGAGTGGATAAACGGCACCGAAGAATAAAATCTTTATAAGTGCATACTGAACAAAGTGTATGACTTTCTTTTTCATAGTTGATACTATTTTGGATTGATATTATGCGTACAAATATACATAAATAATTGAATTTACTATCTTTGCCGTATGAAAGAATTTATTATATCTGAAGCACAGACAGAAAAGGCAGTTCTCGTAGGGTTGATTACCCCTGAGCAGAATGAACAAAAAGTGAAGGAATATCTGGATGAATTGGCTTTTCTGGCCGATACGGCAGGTGTCGAGGCTGTGAAGCGTTTTTATCAGAAACTGGATTATCCGAACTCCGTGACCTTTGTAGGTTCCGGTAAGTTGCAGGAGATAAAGGAATATGTGGTGGAAAATGAGATCGGGTTGGTGATATTCGATGACGAACTTTCCGCCAAGCAATTGCGTAATATCGAGAAAGAGTTGCAGGTGAAGATTCTGGACCGTACGAATCTGATTCTGGATATCTTCGCCCGACGTGCACAGACAGCCCATGCGAAAACGCAGGTGGAATTGGCTCAATATAAATATATGTTGCCCCGTCTGACCCGTTTGTGGACACACCTGGAACGTCAACGCGGTGGTGTCGGTATGCGTGGGCCGGGTGAAACTCAGTTAGAAACGGATAAGCGTATCATCCTGGATAAGATATCCAAGCTGAAACGGGATCTGGTCAAAATCGCGGAAAGATGGTTCGCGTAGCTCTGGTCGGTTATACCAATGTCGGAAAGTCCACATTGATGAACCAACTTAGTAAGAGCGATGTGTTCGCCGAAAACAAATTGTTTGCGACACTCGATACGACTGTCCGTAAGGTGATCGTCGACAATCTGCCTTTCCTACTGTCCGACACGGTCGGCTTTATCCGTAAGTTACCGACCGAACTGGTCGAATCTTTCAAATCGACTTTGGATGAGGTACGTGAGGCGGATTTGTTGGTACATGTCGTTGATATTTCTCATCCGACGTTTGAGGAACAGATCGAGGTCGTGAACCGTACCCTGTCCGAAATCGACAAGGCGGAGAAACCGATGATTATGGTATTCAATAAGATCGATGCTTTCACTTTTGTCCCGAAGGATGAAGATGATCTGACTCCGCGTACGCGTGAGAATATCGACCTGGACGAACTGAAACGTACCTGGATGAATAAGATGCAGGATAATTGCATCTTTATCTCGGCTAAGGAACGGACGAATATCGATGCACTCAAAGCCTTGCTGTACGAGCGGGTGAAACAGATTCATATTACCCGTTTCCCTTATAACGATTTCCTTTTCCAACAATATGATGAAGAATGAGTGAGGAATATTTTTTTAGGCATCTGCAATCGGAAGAAATTGTAGATTTGGAGATGAACGGCTGTACAGCCGATAATTGGGAAAACGTAAAGGTTGCCAGTCCTTTTCATGCCGAACACGTTTGCAACGTCCATTTTTCGGGGAGTGTGGCATTGGGCCTTTTTGAAAAGGATTTTACTCTTCCGGGAGGAGTGAAGAAGCATAGTGGTATTCGGAATGCGACTTTGCATAATTGTGAGATCGGCGACAATACGCTGATTGAAAATGTGCACAATTATATCTCCAATTATTTCATAGGCGATGATTGTTTCATACAGAACGTGAATGTGGTGTATGTGGAAGGCAGATCATCTTTCGGTAACAATGTCGAAGTATCTGTCCTGAATGAGACAGGAGGTCGGGAAGTTCCTATTTATAATGGCCTGTCCGCATCATTGGCCTATCTTATAGCCTTGTACCGTCATCGTCCGGCCTTGATACATCGTTTGCAGGCTATGATTGCCGACTTTGCCGACCTGCAGACTGGTAGCTATGGCTTTATCGGTAACCATGTGAAAATAATCAATACGGGGACTGTGCGCAATACTGTAATTGCCGATTATGCGACGGTCGAAAACTGTACTCGTCTTGATAACGGTACGGTCAATAGCAATGAGAATGCCCCGGTATATATTGGCGATAGTGTTATCGCAGAGGATTTTATCATTTCTTCGGGGGCTGTGGTTGCCGATGCCGCCAAGATTATCCGTTGCTTTATCGGGCAGGCTTGCCATGTGACACATAACTTCTCTGCGCATGATTCACTTCTGTTCAGCAATTGCGCTTTTGAAAACGGGGAGGCTTGTGCCATCTTTGGAGGGCCTTTTACAGTGTCGATGCATAAGAGTAGTCTGCTGATAGCTGGTATGTATTCGTTCCTGAATGCCGGAAGCGGTTCGAACCAGAGCAATCACATGTACAAGTTGGGGCCCATCCACCAGGGAATTGTGGAGAGAGGTTCCAAGACGACCAGTGATTCCTATATCTTGTGGCCTGCACGTGTCGGAGCTTTTTCTCTGGTAATGGGACGTCACCACCATCATAGCGATACGTCGGACTT
>CATXZX010000418.1 GCA_958404085.1 uncultured Prevotellaceae bacterium
CGAACGAATTGCCGGAGCCCGAAGTCAGGAAGGTCTCGGAGTTACCCCACGTCAGGTCGTCGCTCGACGAATGCGAATAGCCGGCCGAACCGTTTATCTCCAAGAAGTTTTTCTCGCCGGACTTTTTTCCGTTGTTCCACATGAAGTCGCCGCCCAACGACTTCATAGCCGTCAGTCCGTTGTTGCCCCAGCGTCCGCGGCGGAAGCCCATATCGTTGACATTGTTGGCCGAACCGTAGATAGAGATACGCATGCGCTCGTTAAAGTAATTGCCGAAAAAGCGTCCCGTATAGCGGTCCTTGCTTCCGTAGCCCAGGTCTACATTCGAAAATACGGTCGATTTCAGTTCCCGCTTCAGGTTTACGTCCAACACCGTCTCCTCCTGTCCGTCGTCCACGCCGGTCTGTTTGGCATAGTCGCTCTTCTTGTCGTACGCCTTGATGCCGTTGATGATTTCGGTCGGCAGGTTCTTCATGGCCACCTTGGTGTCTCCCTTGAAGAAGTCCTTACCGTTCATCAGAATCTGCGTCACGGTTTTTCCGTTTATCTTGATTGTTCCGTCTTCCGACACCTCGGCACCGGGCAGCTGCTCCACCAGCGCTTCGAGTGTGGAGCCCTTGGCCACACGGTAGGCATTGGCATTGTACATGAACGTGTCCGCTTTCATCTCCACCTTCGCCGCCTTGACCGTCACGCCGACGCCCGACAGAAGGATGGAGTTTTCCTCCAGTTGAATCTTGCCCAGCGCGCGTTTGCTCACCTTCGAGGTCAGCGAAACGGGCGTAAAAGATGGTTTATAGCCCACAAAAGAAATCTTTACGATGTAATTTCCCGCCTTCTTGGGCTGAAGCCTGAACTGCCCCTTCATGTCCGAACTCATACCCGTTACGAACGAGCTGTCGGACTTCAGAAGTTGTACCGAGGCCATCTCGACGATTTCTCCGGTCTGCTTGGACGTCACCGTACCGCTCACCTCATATGGCTGCGCATAGGCTCCCAATGAGCATAGCCAGCACACGAATGTCAAAAATGTAATTTTCTTCATTTATGTCTCTTGTCTTAATTTTCATTATCCATCGTTATCGGATGCCGCAAAAAGGCGGACGACATTCCTTTTGACACGAAAAAGCCTGCAAGGTTTAACTCCCCGACACATAAAAGCCAGTTTCATCGTTCTTTGATACTTTTTCATAGACTAAATACCGCTTTTCATCGGCCGACAGTCACAAGGATTTTATCCGTACCTTATTTATTATGTCACAAAGGTACGCTTTTTTATGCAAACCTGCGGGATATTTCGAAATACCTCGCAGGTATTTCAAAAAAACAGGCCCGTTTTTTGAAACGCCGTGCCCGGCGGTCCCGTCATTTCAGGAAAAGTCGCTACCTTTGCACGCATCATGATGAAACAGAAAGTCATTCTCTCACGCGACCTGACCCGCGAAATCGAAAACGCCATAGAGGCCATTGCGCCCGACCGCCTTTTCGTATTGACGGACGACACGACCGAACGGTGCTGCCGCCCGCTGCTGGACAGTTGCCCGCACCTTCGGGGCATCCGGTCCATTGTAATAGGAAGTACCGATACCCATAAAAACCTGAACACCCTGGCGTCCGTCTGGCAACAACTGGGCGAACGCGGCGGAACACGCCACTCCATGCTCATCAACCTGGGCGGAGGCATGGTGACGGACCTCGGCGGTTTCGCGGCCTCCACGTTCAAACGCGGCATAGCCTATATAAACATTCCCACCACGCTGCTGGCCATGGTGGATGCCTCGGTAGGAGGTAAAACCGGCATCAACTTCAACGGGCTCAAGAACGAAATCGGTGTTTTCAGCGAGGCCAGACGTGTCATCATCGACACCCGTTTCCTGAAAACGCTCGACCGCGCCAACCTCTGCTCCGGCTATGCCGAAATGCTCAAGCACGGACTTATCAGCCGGACCGATACGTGGACGGAACTGCTGGACTTCGACCTTGCAGCCCCCGACTGGGAACACCTGCAACGGATGGTAGAGGAAAGCATCAAGGTCAAGGAACGCATCGTGACCGAAGACCCGCACGAAAAGGGTATCCGCAAGGCGCTGAACACCGGACACACGGCCGGACACGCCATAGAAAGCCTGGCACTGGCAGAACAACGCCCCATACTACACGGCTACGCCGTAGCATGGGGCATCGTATGCGAACTCTATCTGAGCCACCTGAAACAAAATTTCCCGCTCGACAAAATGCGGCAGACCATCGGTTTCATCAAAGACAACTACGGTGTGTTTGCCTTCGACTGTCATGCGTACGAACGGCTCTACGAGTTGATGAAACACGACAAGAAAAATACGGCCGACAACATCAACTTTACCCTACTGGGCGACATCGGAGACATCCGTCTGGACCAGACGGCCGACAAAAAGACCATTTTCGCCATGCTCGACTTCTACCGCGAAGTCATGGGCTGTTAAGCCAATGACTCGTAGGACACGATAGAAGCCTTCACATCGTCGGGCACGGAAACAGCGGCCTGCTCCTTCAACGAAAAACAAACCAGCACGGTCTGACAGACGCATAC
>CATXZX010000419.1 GCA_958404085.1 uncultured Prevotellaceae bacterium
CACACGAGGTCTTTTCCGAACTGGTGAAGTTTGCGGCCGTCGAGTGTCCCGAACTGATATTGGGTGTCGGTTCTGTTGTCGATGCTCCGACAGCGGCTTTGTATATGCAGCTGGGAGCTAATTTTATTGTCGGCCCGTACTTCAATCCTGAAATAACGAAGGTCTGCAACCGTCGCTTGGTTCCTTATATACCCGGATGCGGTTCCGTAACCGAAATAGGTATGGCTCAGGAGTCGGGATGCGATGTCTGCAAAGTCTTTCCGGCCGGAAACGTCGGCGGTCCTTCGTTCGTGAAGAACGTGAAAGCACCGCTTCCGTGGTCTCAGCTGATGGTGACAGGCGCCGTAGAGCCTACGCGTGAGAATTTGTCCGCATGGATTCAGGCTGGAGTCACGTGTGTGGGTATGGGAAGCAAGTTATTTCCGAAAGAAGCTGTTAAAGCAGGAAATTGGGCCCAGATTACAGCGCTTTGCTCCGATGCGTTGTGTTATATAGCCGAGGCAAGAGCTTAAGTTTGCCGTCCGGTAAAAGAGAAAGAACATACCAATCATTCCAGAAGCATTTGCAGGGTTTCTGGAATGATTTTCTTTTGGCTTAAAAGTCCGACCTGTGGCGTAAAAACGGGAAGTTCTTGGTAAACGGGAATCTCCCTCAAAGGTCATTGCTTGTATCGGGGTATTGGGCTTTCGAACCTCTGAAAAACTAGATGCCACTTAGAAATTCCTAGATGCCACTTAGGATTTTCTAGATGGCATTTAGGATTTCTTAGATGCCACTTAGAAAATCTTGGTAGCAGAGTGGCTTTTCCGTCTTCGCACGGGTACCTATTAGAACCGATGTTTATACAGAAAAAAGATGCGTCGTCAGTAACTTTACGAACGACGCATCTTTTTTTGTATAGGGGATGCTGGTATAAAGCGGTCTAAGATGTCTCACTCTCTTGCGCCATTCTCCTTATTTGAACAGGAAAAATTGCGGACGGCCGTAGAGCGTAAAGTCTTTCACACAACCAGCCATGCCGGCATTCCGCTGACGGATTTTGAAACCCTTGATGGTGCAGATTTCTCCCAGGTCGATAATGATACGGTGCGGGAAGGGTGAGGTCTTTCCTTTCCAGACGGAATGCCAATAGGTGTTTTCGTTTTCGTCGAACAGTTGTTCGGCATCTCCTTCTATGGGCTCTTCGGTATTCACGTAGACAACGTTCCAATTGTCGGGGGAGATTGTTTTGCCGTCGGCACCGATCAGCGCAATCTCGCTGAGGCATGAGTGCTTGTCGTCGTACGAGGAGGAGATGTCGATACACAGGTGGCGGAGCGTAGCGGGACCTGCAAATGAAAATTGCTGCCAGCCGTTTTGTTTGAGGAGTGTTCCGGTGAAAATCTTATCCCCGTTGTCCAGTATCGGTGTCTTCGACGTGTTTCGTTCCTTGCGTTGCGATGCAATCCGGTCTTTTTCCGTTTGGTCGAGAATCGGTTTTTCGAGTCCGGCCAGCGTACGGTGTTCCGTATCTTCCATTTCGAAAACAACGACTTCGTTTTGTCCGGTTTTCAACCAGGGTCCCGGCACGTACAATGTTTGTTGCGGACCGATGTACCAGTATTTTCCGATGGAGCGTCCGTTTACCCAAACGGCTCCTTTGCCCCATCCGCGCATGTCGAGGAAGCAGTCTCCCGTCTTACTGAGTGTGAACGTACCCCGGAAGAAGGCCGGTTGTTTCTGGATATTCCCTTTTTTGAATGTTACTTTCGACATGTCGGCCCGATAGAGCGGCAGTGGCGTGATGGTCCAGCCGAGCAGTTCTTTGCCGTTCAGCGATACTTTTTCCGTAATGCCTTTCAGGTTGTTCAGGATGTCGCCGCCATAGTTTACGCGGCCCACATTTTCTACAAGAATCTCCAGTTTGGCCTGTGCCGGAGCATCGATGGCTATCTTGTTCAGGCGCAACCGGCGGTCCAGGCTACCGATTTGTTTGCCATTGACAAGCACTACGGCGTAATCCCGCAATTCTTTGACGAGCAGTGTTCCCTTGGCCGCTTCCTTCAGGGTGGTTTCGTAGTGAATGTATCCGAAGTCCTGGTCTACATCTTCCATGGTGAGCGGGCGGGTGGCCTTGTAGCGCTTGCCGAACACGCCGTTCAGCGGCGCACATTCGGTCAGTTGAATGGTCGGAAAGCTCACTACCGGATTTTCTTCGGGTATTTCCGGAAGTTTTTCTCCGACGGGCAAGTGTTTTTGGATGACTTCGCGGAAGGCCCTGTATTTGGGTGTTATGTTTCCGTATTCGCCCAAAGGTGCGTCGTAGTCATAGCTGGTAGGTTGCGGCTCGTAGCCATATGATGTGTTGGCGCCGTTCGTGTATGCAAAGTTCGTACCTCCGTGAAACATGTACATGCTGACGGAAACCTGGTGTCCCAGCATCCAGTCGAGTTGCTTGGCGGGACCTTCGTAGTTGCGGTACGAATGGCGTTTTCCCCATACGTCGAACCATGCAGGATAGAACTCGGCCACAAAATAAGGTCCTCCCGGATGATGGCGGTCGATGGTTTTCATAATATCTTC
>CATXZX010000420.1 GCA_958404085.1 uncultured Prevotellaceae bacterium
CGTTGTTTGAACTCTGTAGCGGCTGCCCTTGAAAATGTCAGCATCAGTAGCTGTTCGTGTTTCACGTCTTCAAGTAGTAGGAGTGAGGCCAGTTTGTGGACTAATACTCGTGTTTTTCCACTACCGGGACCTGCTGCAACCACAATGCAACGTGAATCCTTATCGGAAATAATTTCCATTTGCCGTTTGGACAATTGCCCAAATAATTGATTGTATTTCTGTGGTGTCAAGTTGCGTTGTATCTCGCTTGTTCTGTCTCCTTTGAAATATTTTGTGACAAACTTCCTGTAGTCCATTTGGAAATAGTCTTGAACATATTGCAGTGCTGCATGATAATTCTTCACCATCAAGTTGGCATATTCTCCCACAATATGCACTTGTTGGATTTTCAGTCTATAGAATTCGTTCAGCATTCGGTAGTCGTCTTGCTTGTATCTCGACTTATTGTCTTTTATCCTTTGGATATTCATTGCGTTGTAAAGCACCAAAAATCCGCCTTCAAGCTTTAGCGCACCGATTTTCGATAAATATAGAAGTGCTTCTTCCACGTCTTCTAATTGAATGTCATCAAGTCCGCCAAAAAGGGATTGGGAACTTGATTTTATTCGGTTCAGAAGC
The DNA here is from genome assembly GCA_958404085.1 of uncultured Prevotellaceae bacterium. Lineage (GTDB taxonomy): Bacteria > Bacteroidota > Bacteroidia > Bacteroidales > Bacteroidaceae > Alloprevotella. The sequence goes on from CATXZX010000420.1 coordinate 619, forward strand.
TCTACTACGGAGAACTGTATGGCTTTGTCGGGCACATTCTTTTTTTCTACATCAAAAGCTAATTTGTATAGCCATTCCACGGCAAAGCGACTTATTTCCAATCGTTTTTCAAATCGCCTGATGGTGGATTCCAGGTCTGCCTGACGACTTATCTCCATGTTACGGACTGCATCCTCTTTTTTACGCGTATATCCCTTGACGGTGAGGAAATAGAGCAGCGTCCGAATGTCTTTTTCTTTGGATGTGTTGATTCCGTCGTTTAGGGCATTCTCATTCAGTTGCTTGTATGATATTCGTAAAGACTCATCGGGAATATGGTTGAGAATGTATTGTTCAAGTTTTGCAAAGCGTTCGAGGAGCATTTGCGACTTTCGTTCCGAATCACCTGCATCCTGCAAATAGGCAGATATATCTTTGCTGTCTGCCAATATGCCTTCCTGCCGCATGCGCTCCACTACAGATATAACATCTCTTTTGCTTAGTCCCAGAATGTCTGCCAGATAGTCGATGCGTGATTCTGCTTCCGAATCCTGAGCCTTAGCGATATGTTTTTGAGAAATCAATGACTTGATGATACGGACTGCCTTTTCTATTTCATCGCTACCAAAAAGTAGCGATGCGGATATACGTTCCCTTGCTTCGTCCATATTCTTTACCGTTATTCCTGTGGCATATACATGAGGTGCATTGTTTCCTCTTACCAAGTATCCGCTTTGTTCCAAAGCTGCCAATGCTGTTCGTACACGGGTCTCGATGTCAGATACCGAATCATCCCATCCTGCTTGCCGGGCAATTTCCAACGCAGAACAGTTGACTTTCATACGGTGTTTGGTAAGGCCTTTGACGGCTTTCCATACCTGTTGTATTTCACTAATGCTAAGTTTCGTTTGGTTTAGCAATATGAAATGCTTGTCCAAATCATTGTCACTGTAAAGCACATAACAACGTGCGCTAAGACCGGGATCACGACCAGCTCTTCCTGCTTCCTGTACATAATTCTCCAGCGAATCGGAAATATCATAATGTACCACCAGCCCGACATCTTTCTTATCGACTCCCATGCCGAATGCGGATGTGGCCACAATGATGTGTACTTGATCGTTCATGAAAGCATCTTGGTTGGCAATTTTTTCATCGGCTTCCATTTTCCCATTGAAGGGGAGTGCCTTGTAACCGTCGCGAGTCAGCTTTGCAGCCAGTTCCTTTGTCCGTTTGGTGCGTGATGCGTAAACAATTGTCGGACAATTGGTTTCTGCTACAAGTTCTCTCAGTTTTAAATATTTGTCATTGTCATTCTCTACATGTATGACGGAATAGTGCAGATTTGTTCTTGAAGCCGTTGATGCGAATAATTCCAAGTTCAAATTCAAAGTCTGCTTGAAATAGTCGCAGATGTCTTGGATTACTTTCTGTTTTGCCGTAGCCGTGAAACAAGATACAGGTATCGGGGTTTTGCATTTTTTCTTTTGCTGGTATTTTTGGATGAATTTGCCAATGTAGAGATAGTCAACCCTGAAATCCTGCCCCCATGAAGAAAAGCAGTGCGCTTCGTCTATCACGAACCTTACAAGGTGGCGCGACATCAATATTTTCTCGATTGTTTTTGAACGGAGCATTTCGGGAGAGATATACAACAGCGAGGCTTCTCCGTCTTGTACTCTTTGTATGGACAGTGATCTTGTGATGGGGTCTAACATCCCATTTATGGTTACGGCATCTGTGATGCCTCTGTCGGCAAGGTTATCTACCTGGTCTTTCATCAAGGACTGCAAGGGGGAGATAACAACCGTAAGCCCGTGCACGGAGTGTCCTGCCATGAGTGCAGGCAATTGGAAGGTAAGTGATTTGCCGCCACCGGTAGGAAATATAGCCAGCAGCGATTTCCCTTTCACCGCAGCTTGGGCGGCACGTTCTTGCAGTGGCTCGCCTTCGTATGTTCGG
>CATXZX010000421.1 GCA_958404085.1 uncultured Prevotellaceae bacterium
CAGTTGTTCGAGAAACACTCGATACTTTCGTTCTCAATAGCCTCATACAGCTCCGCATCGCTACTGAAAGCGATTCTAAGATGGTCGGATGCAGCCATGCTCATAGCCCCGGTATTCAGTCGGTTCACATATTCGAAGTCTTCTCCATTCACGATTCCGCAGATTACGACCTCTCCGTGAACCTCGATAGCCAGCTTATAGCCCTTGTACTCAAAGCCTCCAATATAACCGCCGTACCATACGCAGTCCAGGTGGTCGTCATCAATGAAGGTTTCAGGATTGGTGAGAATAGTAACGCCGAGTTTTTTTGCCTCGGCCTTCATCGCCTCGAATCCGCGATTGATTACATTTCGTTTTGCACACATTTTTTGTTCTCCTTATTTTCCTTATTAGCCGCTTTCAGTTTGTCCTCCAAAATAGCGATGCGCTTGTTCAGCTTATCGTACTTCACTGCGTGAGCGCAGCTGGCATCAGGCACGTCTCTGTTATAGCAAGTGTTGCTGCAGAACGTAGCGTAGGGGCAGGTGCGGCAGCGGGTTTTGTTTTGTTTCTTTTTTGAATCCATTGATTTTCCTACTTTCGTTACACGGCGTTTTATTCCAGTCCCTCATACTCAACCGCGCTCTTCACGATGCGAAGCGACTGCACGGTGTCGGCAGGGAATTTGTTCTCGGCACAGAACTCCTCGAAGAGCCAAGCCAGCTCATCCATGCCGGAATCTTCGAAAATGTGGAACACGTCGAATTCTGTCTCATCATCAATCCCATCGGAATTGATAAAGCCGACAGCGACAGACTGCCACGATAACAGATTCTCAACATTAACTTCCATGCCTTTTTTTGCGATAAATTCTCGAAGCGGCACAATGACTCCTCCCTCGTTAATTCTGTATGGCCCAGATTCGGTAGTCGGATGCAGACATTACAGCCCAGCCGCCGTCAACCTCGACCACCACTTCATCACCACGGCAGTTTTCGAGCGCCTCTTCGTGCGTATCATAATGTATCATTGTTCTAAGCCTCCTTCTTCCTCAACATCAGAGACAGGGTCAGAGCTGTCATTAACATAAAACTCCACCCCGTCGAGCCAGTCAACAATATAATCTCCTTCGTGCCACCCGTCACACACGATTTCCAGGGCGTCCTCCTTGGATGAGGCTTCCACCGGCACGGTGAGCGTCAGCGTTTCGGTGATGGTCACATTATACTCTTTCATTTTCATACGCATCACCTCACGCGTTGGTCTCAGCAGGCAGAACAGGAACACAAAGTTCGTTTAGAACATCATGGATGACGGTCTGCCATACCGTGTTCTCGTCAATATTACAATCGGCATTGCGCTCGTACTTGGCGACGATATTGGGCAGCACATAGTTCGGAGAGCTTTCATCTACCAGAGACCTCGGCTCAATGTCGCCGAACTCAGTCTTAAAGGACTTCAGCGCTTCGGCATCCTCTCTGTCGCCTTTGTCGTAATCTCTGACGTCGAAGTGCAGATACTCGCAAAGTTGGCGTTCAGCATCCAGCAGGCGGAAAGTTTCCTCCTGCTCGCGGTATGCAGCTTCCATCTCGCTGGGCAGCAGTTTGATTTCTACAGTGATAGCAGTTGATGGTGTGCGAATGGTTCTGGTGATTTTCATGTTTTTCTCCTTGTATTATTATAGAGTAGTAGTTATTAGAGCCCCTCTCCAAGGGCGTGGTCTTTTAATGTGGTTGTTTCATTTCAAAAGAAAGGGGACAGAAAAACCGCCCTCTTTCCTATTGTTTTTTACTGGGTTCGTATTCAGGTGCAGCGGCCGCTTTAAGCCATCGAGCACGAGCCGTGCCATTGAATTATGCAGCCGTAGTCGCCAGCTGTATAAATATCTACCAGCATGTTGGGATGTCTTGCATCATACACAAGTCCCTTGTCATCGTAAATTTTCAGCCAATGGGCGCCACTGAACTCCTTGGTGTAGTGACTGCCTATACTCGCCTCACCCATGACCTCATACGCATCGTAGCATCCGTCCGCGCCAAACTGGAGATTGTAGACATTCTGGCTGCTTCGTACCGTCAATGCAGCAATATCGCTGCTGCCAATATAAACCTTCTCAAAATCTTTATAACTTTTCATTTGATTTCTTCTCCTTGATTTCCCTCAGACTTACCCTGATAAAAGACCCGCATTCCGTTCTCGGGTTCCAGCTCAATCGCCAGCACTGGATAGAGTCATCAAGCCAGACCTCCACTGTATCATTGCTCACCGGCTTGCAGCTCACGCCATCTTCCCGAAAGAGCAATACCTTGTCGTATCCCTCCCCGTTCTGCACGGCCTGGTAATATGCTTGGAGGGTATAGTAAATGTCGCTTGCGTAGCGTTCACATATCCGGCCAGCACGTTCCACCATCTTTGACATGATACTGCTTACGTTTCGGCTGTCTGTCGTTACAGTCCAATTGTCATACATACTATAATTAGTGACGCTGTAAATCATTTTAAATTCCTCCTTTTTTGTTTTTTAAATGAAGTTGCCCGCAGCTTAATCTGCTGCCGAGGCATAGCACACCATTATCT
>CATXZX010000422.1 GCA_958404085.1 uncultured Prevotellaceae bacterium
GGCCAACGCCGGGTAGGGAAGAGCAAAGTACTCGAGCTGTTCAAGGACTGGCTCGGCCAGAATCGCCCCGGGGCTAACGTCGTATACATTAATAAGGAATTCCAGGAGTTCCGCGACATGGCGACGGCGGAACAGTTGTATGACTATGCGGCCGCCCGATTGCCTGAAGGTGCCGAAAATTATCTCCTTATCGACGAAGTCCAAGACATAGAGAACTATGAAAATGCACTTCGTAGCCTTCATGCCGAAAACCGCTGTCAGGTGATAGCCACCGGAAGCAATGCCTACATCTTTTCGAGCGAACTGGGTACGCATCTCTCCGGACGGTATATCGAAATAAAGGTCTACAGCCTCTCGTACCTTGAATTCCTGCGATTCCACAACATGGAAGATAGCGACGAAGCCCTTATGCATTACCTCAGAATGGGCGGTCTGCCCGGCTTGCTCGCCTTCAGGCCCGATGAGCAATCGCAGACGGCCGACTATCTCGAAGGTGTTTACAACACCATTCTTGTCAAGGATATAGTCAGAAGGGAAAAGATTCGCAATGTCACACAACTTGAAAACATCGTACGCTTTGTGGCAGACAACACCGGTAAACCGATATCGGTCACCAGCATTGCCGGATACATGACATCCAAAGGTGAAAAGATTAGCGGCGAGACGGTCTCGAATTATCTTAAATATCTCCGGGATGCATTCCTCGCGATTCCTATCAAACGGTTCGACATCCATGGAAAAATACTGCTGGAATCGAACAACAAGCACTATTTCTCCGACCATGGCATACGCAATTTCCTTTGCGGGTCCGATATCCGGGGCAGCATCGAAAAGATTATGGAAAATGTGGTCTGGAATCACCTTCGCCGCCAAGGTTTCGAAGTGACAGTAGGCATTCTTCGCGCCGGCGAGGTAGATTTCGTCGCAACCCGGGCCGATAGACGGATATACATCCAGGTGACATATATCCTTGCTTCCGCAGATACGGTCAAGCGGGAGTTCGGCAGTCTTGCCGCAATAAGAGACAATTATCCGAAGTTCGTCGTCTCGCTGGATCCTGTCAGCGGAGGATTCAGCGAATATCCCGGCATCGAACACATCCATCTGCGGGATTTTCTCAAAACGAATTTATGATTGAATCGACGGCGGTCTGAATGCACCGTCACGAGTAGCGGCGCGGAAAGCGCAGCAGGATGCTCAGCAGGGCAAAGGCGGCCAGCGCCAGGGGATAGTAGAGGTATTCCAGAACGTGCAGGGGCGACAGGTCGGCCAGTTTGGCCGCCAGGAGCATTTGTGCGCCGTAGGGAATAAGCCCCTGCACGACACACGAGAACGTGTCCAGTATGCTGGCACTCTTGCGGGGGTCCACCCCGTAGCGACGGGCTATGTCGTGAGCCAGCGGCCCTACGGTGATGATGGCTATGGTATTGTTGGCCGTACACAGGTTGGCCGCACTCACCAGGGCGGCAATGCTCAGTTCGGCGCCGCGCTTTCCGCTTACGCGGCGGGTCAGGTGGTGCAGCAGGTAGGCGATGCCGCCGTTCAGACGGATAATCTCCAGCATGCCCCCGGCCAGGAGCGTCACCACGATAAGCTCGCCCATGCCGCCGATGCCGTTGTTCATAGACCCGAACCAGCCGAATACCGTGCATTCTCCGCCCAACAGGCCGATGAGGCCCACCGCCGCGATGCCCAGCACCAGGACGCGCGTCACGTTCATTCCCGCGGCGGCCGTACCCAGCACCAGCAGGTAGGGAACTACCTTGACCCACGCCGTATGGCCCGCCGGAGCCGGTACGGCTACCTGCACGCCCTGCATCACGTAGTAGACCAGCACCAGGGCGGCCGCAGGCAGCGCAATGGCCAGGTTGGCGCGGAACTTGTCGCGCATGGCGCACTGTTGCGTCTGTGTGGCGGCTATGGTGGTGTCGGAAATGAACGAGAGGTTGTCGCCGAAAAACGCGCCGCCCACGACGACAGCCGTCAGGAAAGCCGTCTCCGTACCCGTACGCTCCGCTATGCCTACCGCCACCGGCACCAGGGCCACGATGGTGCCCACCGACGTACCCACAGACAGGGAGATGAAGCAGGCCGTCAGGAAAATGCCCGCCAGCAGCAGGTTGCCGGGCAACAGGCGGAGAGTGAGGTCTACGGCGGCATCGATGGCACCCATGTCCTTGGCGCTCTGTGCAAACGCGCCCGCCAGGATAAAAATCCATATCATGAGCAGGATGTTGCGGTTACCCGCCCCCGCCGAGTAGCAGGCAATGCGTTCGGCCAGCGTGCGGCGCGGCGTGATGCCGATGGCATAAATGGAGGCTATGCCGAAGGCCACGGCGATAGGCATCTTGTAGAAATCGTTCACCAGCAGCGAGGTGACCAGATACAGCAGAAGGAACACAAAGAGCGGGCTGATGGCCCGCAAACCGGTCCGATGGCCCGGGACGGATGTCGTTTCGGTGTGCATGGCGTGCGGATGTCTTTTTATTTGCGTGCAGAAGTTACGAAAAGAGTGTATTTTATTGGAAATGAGCGTATGTTAATCGCTCATG
>CATXZX010000423.1 GCA_958404085.1 uncultured Prevotellaceae bacterium
CTCTTCGGTGTCGCCTTGAAGCAGGCCGCTTCCGCAGAGATGGGGACGGACGTGTCTGGTCGTGTGTTTTGTTTACTGGTGTGGCTCGCGCAACAGGTCGTTTACGGTCTTTACGGGATTGAATGTCGAGAGCGGGACCTCTACGAATACCGTGTTCCAGTCGCTCATGGCACCGTTCCACAGGCCGGGCAGTTCGAGGGCTTTCAGTTCCTTTCCGTCTTTCGACTTGTGCGAGATGAATCCCGTGGCTTTGTCGACGAAGGCCGGCAGGTTGAACTTTTCGCCCTTGTAGTCGCGGATGGCACATGCCAGGTCGACGGGATTGAAGTGGGTGCCTTTTTCGAACATGGCCTTCTTTTCGGCATCGTTCATGTCAATCTGCGAACTTTCCAGAATCTGGAGCGAGATGGTTCCGTCGGCATTGTAGGCCAGGAACGGGCCGCCTCCGGGTTCGCCGACGTTCTTCACCATGCCGCAGACGCGGATGGGGCGGTTCAGCTTGCGTTTCAGGTAAATGGCCAGTTCCGTGTCTTCCAGTGTCTTGGTACCCGGATTCTTGCAGAAGAGTTTCTTCTGCAGGAATTGCAGCATCTCGCGCAGCTCGTCCATCGAGTAAATGCCGCTCTCCAGTTTGCGCAGGTAGGCAAAGGCCTGTTCCTGCAGGCTGACGAGTATGCCGGCCAGCAGTTTCTTGTACGTTACGGTATCGTCCTTCAGCCTGTCGGGTACCACGTTGTCGATGTTCTTGATGAACACGACGGCGGCATCCAGTTCATTCAGGTTCTCGATGAGGGCACCGTGACCTCCGGGACGGAACAGCAGGCGGCCGTCGGCCGTCCGGAACGGCTGGTTGTCGGGGGTGGCGGCTATGGTGTCGGTCGAACTCTTCTGTTCGGAGAACGTGATGTCGTATTCCACGTTGTAGCGGCGGCCGAACGCTTCGGCCTTCTGGGCTACCAGTGCCTCGAACAACCGGCGGTGTTCGGGCGACACGGTGAAGTGTATCGCCACCCGGCCTGTTCCTGAAGCGGCATAGAGCGCTCCCTCGGCCAGGTGTTCCTCCACCGGTGTACGTGTGCCGTCGGCGTATGAATGAAACTTCAGCAGTCCCTTCGGCAGTGCCCCGTAGTTGAGTCCGGCCTTGTCGAGCAGGATAGAGACGACTGTCTTGTAACGTCCCTCGGCCGTCAGTTCGGCAATGCCGCAGTCTTCCGTGCGTCGGCAGGCTGCATCCAAGTCGTCGTAGAAGGCGAAGCTGGTGATGCGGGCAAAGAATTTTTTCTCGAAATCGGTCTGAGGCTTGTCGTAGTCTGCACCGATGAATTCGAACAGGTTCTTGAACATGCGGCTGGCAGCTCCCGATGCCGGTACGAATTTGATGATTTTTTTGTTACCGGCCTGATATGCCTCCCAAGCCCGGAGGTAGTCGTTCGTTTCGGTTTCGTCAGGACACAGAATGCCTTTCTCGACGGAAGCGGCGGCGCTCAGTTGCAGGAATGGGAATCCTTTTTCGAAACAGGCCAACTGTTCCTGTATCTGTTGTTCCGTCATTCCTTTTTCTTTGATTTGTTCTAAGTCTTTTGATGTCATCATGGCGCATCGTGTTTTAGGCGAAGCCGGTGTGCGGCTTCGGGATTATTTTCGACAAAGTTAATAAATAGGAAGGTTTATTCCTATTTTAAGGACAAAAAAATACCTGCTTTTTTTGAAAAAAAGAGCAGGATGGTAGATGAAGACCGTACTTTTCGGAAAAATCTCCGTGGTTTTTCCGAAAAGTACGGAGATTTTTCCGATTCCGAGGCCCGGAATTCGGACCGGTGCGGTGTTTATTCGAAGTCGCTTTGCTGTTGTTCCACTTCTTTCAGCCGGTCGGCCGCGATGCGTTCCACGTGTGCTGTCTTTACGGCCTGTCCGGACGGACCTTGTCGCAGCGTGTGACTGTCGGCCTCCGTCGGGCTGAACAGCAGGGGGTAGGCCGGTGCGTGCGATTCCAGTTCCAGGGTGGCTTCGGCGGGCTGGTGCTTGCCCTCCAGCAGTACGGAGGCATGAATCCGGATGCGTCCCGGGCGTGTGGTGGAGCGCAGCAGGATGGGTGCGGTGCCCCAGCGGACGGGACAGGGATTCTCCATCTGTTCAGTATCGCCCACCAGTTCACCCTCGCCTTCCACGGTGAAACGGATGGCATAGTTGTTGAGCCGTTTGATGTTGCCCTGTTGGTCGGCTATGGCAGCCACGACGGTCACCATGTCCGACCCGTCGGCGCGCAGGGGTTGCCCTTCGTTGTCGGCCCAGAGCAGGATGCGCGAGGGGCGGCGTGCCGGAAATACTTGGTGGCGTGCCGCCACGCGTCCGTCGAGGATGGCTTCGGCCAGCAGGTAGGATTCTTTGTGCTTGCCGCGGCGTGTGAGTTCCTTGTCGCGCATGGGGCTCCACACATTGCGGAACGTGATGACGGGAGAGGGTATGCCGCCCCGGGCTTCGGCGGGCTTGACGTAGGGCCGGTGTTCGACGGTGGGGCCGTACGCCGTCAGGCGCACCGTGTCGCAATTGGA
>CATXZX010000424.1 GCA_958404085.1 uncultured Prevotellaceae bacterium
TCGTGACCACCTTTCTGCATCAGCGATTTGATATCCGACAAGTTCTTTTCAAGCGGCTCGGGATTGTGTTGAAAATCTCCGGTTGCTTCGGTAAATAATCCGGTGACGGTTTCTACGCCGATTTGTTCCAATAGTTTCGGCAAGATGATACCGCCGACAGAGTTGACCGTGTCGATGGCCACCTTGAAATGTGCGTTCTTAATAGCTTCGATGTCTACGAGTTCGAGTTCCTTGACTAAATCGATATGTTTCTGGTCGTACGAAAAATCTTCGGTATATTTACCCAGATGGTCAACGTCTGCATAATCGAAATCGCAGGAATCGGCAATCTTGACTACTTCCTCAGCTTCGCTTTTGTTCAGGAATTCACCGTTTTCGTTCAAAAGTTTCAGCGCGTTCCACTGGCGTGGATTATGGCTGGCCGTCAGAATAATACCTCCGCATGCTTTTTCCATGATTACGGCCAATTCGGTAGTCGGAGTCGAGGCTAATCCGATATTGACAACATCGAAGCCCATGCCCAATAGAGTTCCGCAAACAACATGCGATACCATTTCGCCCGAGATGCGTGCATCGCGTCCTACTACTATTTTGTTGTTGCCGCATGCGTTGGAGCGGCGGCGAAGCGTTGCGTAAGCCGATACGGATTTAACGATATCCAATGGATTCAGCGTGTCGCCCGGTTTTCCGCCAATTGTACCGCGGAAACCTGAGATGGATTTAATTAAAGTCATATATAGATGTTTTATTTATTAGGTAACGATGTAAAATCAATTTTCGGGCATGTACCGGTTTCTTTGAGGTATAACTGGCGTTCGGCCAACGAACCATTTCCTGTAAAACCGCCCATTTGCAGGAAAAAACGGTTTCCTTCCGTACCGCCGCCGTAGTCGACGCGGACTCCGTTGTTCCCGGTGTCGTCATTGGTTACGGTCGTATGGAGTATGGGTTTCCACTCTTTTTTAGATGTGTAGGCCCATGCGTTTCCGAAGTAGGCTTTTCGGTTGAGATACCCCATATTCGGGTTGAAATTTTCTACGAACGAGTAGGAACCGGCTACGAAATGTTGCGTGCGTGGTCGCCGTAGGGATGCTATCAGCAGCCAGCGGTTTTCTTCCGGTGCATAGAAGTAGGCCGTAAAGGTCGTGCTTCCGCTGTTGTCGGGTAGTGCGTGAAGCAGGAATCTGTATGTATTTCCCGCTTTCCAGTTGTATCGGAGGAACGTTTGTCCGCCCGCACCCTCATTGCCGAACTCGTTGGACTGGACGTTTTCTCCTTTTTTAAGAACAACAATCTTGTCTTTTTCCGGAATAAGGGCCGGATCTTGTGTGTCGAATGGACTCCATACGGAAAACAGCACACGCCGTTCGTGCGGTGAGTTGTTCTGTATGCCGAAATAGCCGCAGGAGAAACCTTGTGCGCAGTAGTAACTGCCTACGACGTCGCCCGAAGGAGGAACGGTAACCTCGTTATAAAACCATTCAATCGTTTCGTGTTTGGGCAGGGCGTACTGAAGGTGTACGGAAGGGCCACGGAGGCCAAAGTGGGCGCTGAAGTTTTCTTTGATGAATAACGGTTCCTGTTCGGTGTCCGCTACGAACAATTTTTGAACCAGGATAAACTGTTTCTCCTCGTTTCCGCTACATTTGAAGTCCAAATGAGTGTATCCGCCTTGTACCGACATTCGTCCCAGGTCCTTATCCTCCCATTCTTTTGTGTCGATCCGAAGTCTTTTCGTCTGTTTGCCGCAACGTACATCGAGCGTTCCTTTTCCTTTTACGCGAATCCTGAAACGCGGCTTGTCTGCTTTTGAAAAATAAATGAACGTACTGGCGGTACTTCCAGTGTCCGAACTGAAGAATAACCCTTCGCGGCCCACGTGTGTCATGACACGGTTCTTTTGCGAGGGTTGGGCATCCGCATTTTTTTTGGTTACAAACGTATTGCTCTCCATCGGAATCGTGTATTCAGAAACGCTCTGCGCTTGTGCGACTGGAACGTTTGTACAAAGAAAACCTCCGGCTGCAATAGAGAGTACCCATGTGGATAAACGGCTTGATAGTCTAAGAATGCACCTCATTCTGTCTGTTCGCTATTTGACTACAAATGTAGGAAAAAGGTGCGGAAAATAGAAATAAAATACATAAAAACCTGTCGCTTTGATACGTAATTTGTCAATTTGCCAAAGACAGGGCAGGTGAATAGCCGGTTCTTCCGGATATGTGCTTTACCAAAGCCGTACTTTCTGTCCAGCAGAAATGTATCCGGCCGGACAGGAGTAGGTCCGGCCGGGATATATAATATATGATTAAGGATATATGTCAGGGTAAGATCCGGTGTGTCGTTTTTACGCTGACTTCACCCGAGATAACGCTCATCGTGTAAGATGCATTCCATCCGTTTCCGTGTTTTGTCCATGAGCCGGATGAACTTTTTCCGTCTATACCGTATTTGCCTTTGTAGGTAATCGTATATACACCGGCTGCTGGCGTTTTGAACTTGCAGGTAGGTGTCATCGTGTCGCCCGGTCTGTTGCTGTCATAC
>CATXZX010000425.1 GCA_958404085.1 uncultured Prevotellaceae bacterium
CAGATACCGTTTTCCATTTTGGCAACAAAACGGAAGCGCTTGTCTTCCGCTTCCAGTTGTTGACGCTTTTCTTCGAACCGGGCATCCAGGCCTTGTATGTTGCGCCAGAAATCATCCAGCGAACCTTCGAAATAACTTTCGGGAATGAAAAGGTTGCGTTTCACATCTTCCTGCTCTACCTTATAACCGGCTTCGCGTGCCAGGATCACTAATTTGCGTATCACGTCCTTTCCGCTTAGGTCGATACGAGGGTCTGGTTCAGAATATCCTTCTTCTTTCGCCATCATGATCGCTTTGCTGAAGGGAATGTCCGCACTTAACGTATTGAAGATATAGTTGAGTGTGCCGGAAAGGACAGCTTCCAGTTTTAGGATATGGTCGCCACTGTTGATCAGATCGTTCATCGTATTGATGATCGGTAGCCCAGCTCCGACGTTCGTTTCGAAGAGGAACTTGATACCTCGGTGACGGGCCGTCTCTTTCAGTTTGATATAGTTCTCGTATGAAGAAGAAGCGGCGATCTTGTTCGCGGCAACGACTGAGACGTTGTTGTTCAGTAATTCTTCGTAAAGGTCGGATACCGCCTGATTAGCCGTGCAATCCACGAACACTGAGTTAAAAATATTCATCTTCAGGATCTCTTCTTTCAGATGTTCGGGCGAACTTTCCTGCCCGTTTTTTTTCAGTTCATCAATACAGGTTTCCAGGTTCAGCCCTTCGCGACAGAAGATGGCATGCTTGCTGTTGGCTATGCCGACGACATTCAGTTTCAGCCCGTTCTGCTGCATCAGTTTCGGTTGCTGGATGCGAATTTGTTCCAACAGGTTGCCTCCGACCGTACCGATCCCGGCGATGAAGAGGTTCAGCACCTTGTATTGGGAAAGAAAAAAGGAATCATGGATCGAGTTCAATGCCTTGCGCAGGTATTTCAACTTGATGACGAAGGAAATGTTTGTTTCGGAAGCCCCCTGTGCACAGGCGATCACGCTGATACCTGCGCTACCCAGTGTCCCGAACAACTTACCGGCGATACCCGGAGTGCGTTTCATGTTTTCGCCTACGATAGCGACGGTTGCCAGGTCTTTTTCCGCTACCGTGTCACTCATGTCGCCCTGGGCGCGTTCAAGTGCGAACTCTTCGTCTAGGACTTTGACTGCCAGGTCTGCGTCTGCATTCCGGACGGCAAATGTCGTATTGTTTTCCGAACTGGCCTGCGAGACCATGAACACACTGATACCGTTCTTTGCCAATGTTTTGAAAATACGGTAGTTGACACCGATAACACCTACCATGCCCAACCCTTGAACCGTGATCAGGCAGGTGTCGTTGATGGACGAGATCCCTTTGATGATAGCTTTGCTGTCATCCTGCACCCGTTCTTTGGAAATATAAGTTCCCCTTGCAGTCGGGTTGAAGGTGTTCAAGATGCGGATCGGTATGTTTTTGTGATAAACCGGATAGATCGTAGGAGGATAAATCACTTTCGCGCCGAAGTTACATAATTCCATCGCTTCCGTAAAGGTTAACCGGTCGATGACGTAGGCCGAACTGATCACACGCGGATCGGCTGTCATGAAGCCGTCCACATCCGTCCAGATCTCCAGCCGGCGTGCACCTAAAGCCGTCGCCAGAATGGAGGCGGTGTAGTCGGATCCACCTCGCCCGAGGTTGGTCACTTCTCCTTCTTTGCTGGAAGAGATGAAACCGGGAACCAGCGAGACTTTGGGCAGCGGGTTGAATGCCTCTTCAATCAGTTTGTTTGTCAATTCGAAATCGACGATATGCTTGTTGAACTGCTTGACCGTCTTGATGAATTTGCGCGAGTCGAACAGTTTGGCCTCGTTTATCACGTTCGAAACGATCAGCGAGGAGATGCGTTCTCCGTAGCTGACGATCGTGTCGGAAGTTTTGGCCGACAGGTCGTTGATGAGGTACACACCTTTGTAAATATTACCCAGTTCGTCGAGCAAAGCCATCACTTGCTTCTGCACTTCGATCCGCTTTGTTTTGTCGGGGATAACACCTTGTATGACATCGAGATGGCGGGTTACGATTTCGGAAAACTCTCTTTCGTAGGCTACATCTCCGTTTGTTGCCATCGAGGCTGTCTTCAGCAGTTTGTCCGTGATCCCTCCTAAGGCGGATACTACGACGATTACAGGCTCTTCAATGGCCTCTACTATCTTCTTTACACTCAGAATGCTATCCACGGAACCTACGGATGTTCCGCCGAATTTCAATACTTTCATCGATATGTATTTATTTAGTTGACAATCGGCGATCGACAATCGGCAGTTTAAAAACAAGACTGCATGCCGATTTGAGAATGTCAGTTATTTACTAATTATTGATTGATTTGAAAAAAAAGAAACGCAAGTGCAATGTGAGAATTGCAACAAAGCGGGACGTGGTCTCCGCACTTGTTTATTTGTATATGCTAAACCCCCCAAGGGGTCATTGTCAGTGCCCAGGTATGATATGTGAAACCTGTTAATGTCATTTGCGATTTTCCTTGTGTTTATATTTA
>CATXZX010000426.1 GCA_958404085.1 uncultured Prevotellaceae bacterium
AACTCCAGTCTTTGGAACGCGAACAGGCACAGGAGAACGGTCGCCTGCATTCCGAGAAACTATACATCGAACAAATGCAGCGGCAACTGGCCGGTGCGGTGGAGGAATGGGCCAACTATACGGCCCTCGACCCTTCGTTTGCCGACCGCCCCGACCAGGTGAATCCCGAAGCACGCCGCCTGCTGATAGGTCAGCTGCTCGACAGCACAACCCGCGAGGTAACCGAGGCGCGCAAGGTTCTCGATGCGTTCAACCTGCACCAGAAGGAAATGGTGCGTCTCAACGAATGTATCGACCAGAAGGAACGAAACATGGCCGATACGGCCAACCGCCTGAACGAACTGCGTACGGCGCAGCGCGTCATGGCCTCGACGCAGGAGGAGATACAGCGCAGTCTGAACCGCGGCGAACAGTTGGGCAAAGACCTGTACGGCGAACTGGAAGAGAGCATAACGGTACAGAACTGGCATGAGGTGTGGAGCGCCAATCGCGAGACTTTCAGAGGAAACATCCGCCGCAAGGCCGACGAGTGGGCCACCCTGACGGCCGAACAGGTGCGCGGCGAACAGGAGATATACCGGCTGCGCGACGTGCTGCAGGCGTTGGCCGACAACATCGAGGAAAGCGAACGCGAGCAACTCCGTATGGACGACGAGTGCGAGGCTGCAGAGAAGGAACTGGCCGACAAACGGGCCGAACTGGTACGTCTGTTCGATGGAAAACGCCCCGAAGAGGTGGAAGCGGACTTGCAGGCGCGGCTGCGGCGGTTGCAGGAAAAAGAAGGGGCCTGCGATTTGAAAAAAGAGGCCTGCAAAAATAAATTACAAGGCCTGTCCGGAGAATTGCAAAGCCTGCAGGAGCAATGTTTCGCCCGCGAAGAAAAACTGGCGCAGCAGCGGGCCGAGATGGACCTGTGGATCCGGAAGTTCAACTGCGACCATTCGGCCGTACAGTTCGCCGAACTGGAACGCCTCTTCAACGACCGGCGCGACTGGAATGCGCTGCGGGCCGAAATAGCCCGTGTCCGCGAGGCCGCTACACTGGCCGACAGCCGTATGGAGGCTGCCCAGCGTCTGATTCTGGAACTTCAGGCTTCGCCCGACCGGCTTTCGGAGCGCGACGACGAGACTTACGAGGACCTGAAGGAGGAATACGAGGGACTGGAACAGCGGTATAAGGAAATCTTGCAGGAACTGACGGAGGTCAATCTCCGCCTCATGGCCCACGACCAGTGCGTGAAGCAGATGGAGCAGTGTGCCGTCGATACGGAACGGCTGCGGCAGAAAAAAGAAAAGTGGGCCAGTCTGTGCGCCCTCATCGGAAGTGCCGACGGAAAACGCTTTCGCGAACAGGCGCAGAGCTATACGTTTTATTTTCTGGTGGAGTACGCCAACATGCAGTTGCGGCGCTTTTCGCCGCGCTATCGCCTGCGGAACATTCCTAATACGCTCGGTCTGGAAATCATAGACCGCGACATGTTCGACCAGCAGCGTCCGGTCAGCTCGCTTTCGGGCGGCGAGACGTTTATCGTGAGTCTGGCGCTGGCCCTGAGCCTTTCGTCGCTCTCGTCGGGCAACCTGTCTATCGGCAGCCTCTTCATCGACGAGGGATTCGGCAACCTCGATAACGAAAGTCTGGAACTCGTGATGGATGCGCTGGGCAACCTGCAGGCCGAGCAAGGCCGGAAGGTGGGCGTGATAAGCCATACGGAACAGATACGTACGCGCATAACGCCTCAGATACGTCTCGTAAAACAGAATGCAGGCGGGCGGAGCGCGATAGAGATAGCATAAAACGGAACTATACGATGAACGGATTTGTCATACTGGCCCTGTGCGGGCTTGCGGCTCTGGCGGCGGCAGGCCTTACCGCCCTGCGGATGAACCACCGGACGGCCGAGGAACGGAAAAAGGTCGGCGAGGAACTGGCGGCGGCGCGCAACGAGGCGGCCGTACTGCGCACGCGGTTGGAAATGGAACGCGAGAAAGCGGAGGCACTGAGGCGTAACGAACAGGACTTGCTGCGGGTGGAGATGAAAAAGATGGCTCTCGACGTGGCACAGGCCCAAAGCGAGGCGCTGCGTAGCGTGAACCGCGAGCAGATAGGGGCCTTGCTCGACCCCCTGGGACGCGAACTGCATCTTTTCAAGGAGACGGTGACGGCCGGAAACGCTTCGCTCGATACGCACATACGCCACCTGATGGAAAGGACGCTCGAGATAGGCCGCGAGGCGAACGAACTGACGCGGGCCCTGAAGTCCGATTCGAAGAAACAGGGCAACTGGGGGGAGGCCGTATTGGCCAATCTTTTTGAGGCATCGGGACTTCGTGAGGGCCACGACTACGATTTGCAGGCCGCCGAGACGGACGAGGAGGGACGACGGCTGATTCCCGACGCCGTAGTCCACTTTCCGGGCGGCCGGAATGTCGTGATAGATTCCAAAGTGTCGCTGACGGCTTTTGCGGCATACAGCGCAGCGGTGAACGAGGACGAACGTGCCCGCAACTTGCGC
>CATXZX010000427.1 GCA_958404085.1 uncultured Prevotellaceae bacterium
GTCGGTTACCGTGTTCCATTGCGGCTATGTCGCCGTAGTGTACGCGGTAATCATTGTGTTTCAGTAAACTTTAGCGCCATACAGGGAGCCGAGTTTCTGAAAAAATACGGCCACAAGCAAAAATACCATCGCCCCCCTCGGCTGATCTCACTTACACACTATTTTCGCCCTCCGGTCTCACTAAAGACAAACAAACTGAAGTCAGACGACGTATGCTGCCAGCCGAATGGTATCCGCAAAGCGGCGTACAGTTGACATGGCCACACGCCGGCACTGACTGGGCCTATATATTGGATGAAGTAACGGAATGCTACATCAGACTGACTTACGAAATTGCCAAACGCCAGACCCTCCTCATCGTAACTCCACACCCCGAAGACGTAGAACGCTTGCTGAAAAAACGGCTTCCCGCCCATATAACCAAACAGATACGTTATGCTGCATGTCCGACGGACGACACTTGGGCACGCGACCACGCATTCCTGACGGTTCTTACGCCGGATGGTCCGGAACTGACAGACTTCCGCTTCAACGGATGGGGTGGAAAATTCGAGGCTTCGCAAGATAACGCCATCAACCGCCGCCTATACGAACAGAGCATCGTGAATGGACACTATTCGAACCAAACCGATTTTGTTCTGGAAGGAGGTTCGATAGAAAGCGACGGCAACGGCACGCTGCTGACTACATCGGAATGCCTGCTGACTGATACGCGAAATCCGCACTATACCCGATCCGAAATCGAAGAACGGCTATGTAGTACCTTCGGAGCCGAACATATACTGTGGCTCGACCACGGCTACCTAGCTGGAGACGATACCGACAGCCATATCGATACGCTGGCACGCCTGTGTCCGGGCGGCGGCATTGCCTATGTACAATGTACAGACAAGGCCGATGAACACTATCAGGAACTCCGGCTGATGGAGGAACAATTGCGAACGTTCCGCCAAGCCGACGGCAGCCCATACGTTTTTTTTCCTCTCCCTATGCCCGAGGCCATCTATGCAGATACGGAAAGCGGCAAACTCATGACATACGCCGAAGCCCAGGCCGCCAAAGCCGAGGGAAAGGACATCGAACGATTGCCGGCAACCTATGCCAACTTCCTTATTCTGAACCATGCCGTACTATACCCTACCTACGGGCAATCTGAAAACGACGAAAAAGCACGACGCGTACTCGAACGTGCATTTCCCAAATACGACATTACGGGTATCGACTGTCGCGCACTCATCAAGCAACACGGTTCGCTCCACTGCGTCACCATGCAATATCCCGTCGGAGTATTTTAAAACAAATATCTAACAACGTCCAGAAAAAGCATCATGATGAAAAGAAAACACCTCTTCGGTCTGGTTATGGCAACCATGTGCTGTACCGACCTGCAGATACAGGCCAGAAAACACTTGTCGGAATATGTGAATCCCTTTATCGGCGCCTCAACCAACACACAGATGGCACGCGCCTCTCACGGACTGGGAAAGACTTTTCCGGGAGCGGCCACTCCATGGGGCATGACACAAGTAAGTCCGAACACCATAACCGGTGGCGACAACGGACCGGGCTACAGCTACGAACACACAACCATCGAAGGATTTGCACTGACGCAGATGAGCGGCATCGGATGGTATGGAGATTTAGGTAACTTTCTGATTATGCCCACTACCGGCCCCCTACATACCTATCGCGGTGAAGCCGATTGTCCCGAAAAAGGCTATCGGTCGCGCTATGACAAAAAGAGCGAAAAAGCCGGAGCCGGTTACTACACTGTACACCTCACCGACTACGACATCCGGGCCGAACTGACGGCTACCCCACACGGGGGAGTCATGCGGTTCACCTATCCCGAAAACAAACAGTCGAGAATTCAGATAGACCTGGCCCGCCGCGTAGGAGGCACATCGACCCGACAATTCGTCGAACGGATAGACGACTACACCATTCGCGGCTGGATGCGATGCACACCCGAAGGAGGCGGCTGGGGAAACGGAAGCGGAAAAGCCGACTACACCGTCTACTTCTACACACGGTTCAGTCACCCGCTGGAACACTACGGCGTATGGTCCGTCGATATTCCGGACGGTATGGGCCGCAAGCGACAACATGTGACATCACGGGAATTTGCCGAATTAGTAAACAAAGCCCAAATTACCAAACGCCCCGACCGGATGGAAGGAAAACACCTGGGGTTCTATACAGAATTCCCAACCCGCCAAGGAGAACAGGTTCTTATAAAAACCGCCATATCCTTTGTCAGCATGGAAGGTGCCGAAGCAAACTTCAGGGCCGAACTGCAAAGCAAACAATTCGAACACTATCGCAAACAAGCCGTCGGCCTGTGGGACAAAGCCCTGTCAAAAATCAGTCTGACAGGTGGTACTGAGAACGAACGTACCATCTTCTACACGGCACTCTATCACTCTATGATCGATCCGCGCGGCTTTTGCGACGTAACAGGAGAATACATAGGCGGCGATCACAAAGTACACAAGACTCAATCCTTCAA
>CATXZX010000428.1 GCA_958404085.1 uncultured Prevotellaceae bacterium
CGTGGTCGGTCTGCAGGAAGTATTGCACCGGCAATTCCTCGATCTCCGTGCCGGCCTGCCCGGTTACAGTGCCGTCGGTGTGGGGCGTAACGACGGGGCCACTAAGGGCGAATACGCTGCCATTTTCTACCGGAACGATAGTTACGAACTGTTAGACAGTGGTAACTTCTGGCTGTCCGAAACTCCCGACAGTGCCGGTTCGAAAGGCTGGGATGCGGCCGATGTCCGGATTGTAACCTGGGCCAAGTTGAAAAACAAACATACCGACCGGCAACTCATGGCCGTGAATACACACTTTGACCACATCGGAGTAGAGGCACGCCGGCGTAGCGCCCATCTTCTGCTCGATAGTCTCCGTTCGAGGGCTGCCGATATTCCTGTAGTCGTGACCGGCGATTTCAACGTGGCCGACAGCAGCGAGGCCTACCGCTTGCTGACCACCGACCGCTTCCCGTTGGCCGACGCTCACAAGGTTGCGGCAGAAGTGACGGGAGCTGCCTACACGTTCCACGACTTTGCCCGCCTTCCGAAGACCGAGTGCGAAAAAATAGATTTCATTTTTGTTTCGCCTCATTTCGAGGTACTCCGCAGCGAGGTCGTTCCCGAAAATCCCGATTCGCTCCTTTCCGATCACAATCCGCAGTGGGTGCGTATGCGTCTGAAACCAAGTGCTCGTTAATCTTTCCGTATTCCCGGTAGAACAAGCTGGGCGTTAGTTTAAAAAATCTCCGTGCTATTTCGAAATGGCACGGAGATTTTTTTGCTTTAAATGGAGAAGTGTATTTCTGGCTATGAGTCATGGGGCATGGTGGTGTCCGGTATGATAGTTTTGTTGGGAGATGTTGTTTGTTTTGATTCGGCGTAAAGCAAAATGAATGTGTTACAAGGGAATGGGATAAGGATTTTTGAAAAATCGTCAGTCGAATATTCATTCCTTCATGTTCCGGTAGTGCCTCGGGTTTGTTTCCTAACAGTAAATATGCAGGCAAGCGTTTCGCAAAGATTCATGATAAAGTACTGTACGGAGCGATGTATGAGGGATATAAGTCTTTAACACTTGTCAGTAGATAGGTTGTATGTTCCAGGTTTTCCGTCTATGGGGCTCGTACATACTTTATTTTGATTTTTCGAAGCCAATTCAGGTAAAAAAATAACGTTTTAATATAGATTAACATGACTGTATTATTGTTTATAATTATGGTTTTGTAATTTTGTCTCAGTAGATAAACTAAAGTTTCATATTTGAAACCAAAATCTTTATCAGATAAATAAAAGGAGAATATGGTAGAAAATAAATACAACATATTGATACTGAAAAAGAGTTTCGAACTGTCGGAATACCTGGAATCGGTATCTTGGCCCGTTGGAGCGTATGAAGTAAAAACTGTGTTTCCGGTTATCGTCGGTGAACTCAGGGAGATTGGTAGAACAGCTGGTAAACTTGTTACTATGGACGCTTGATATAAGGAATTTATTCACTTGTTTTTTAATAACTAAAATTGTTTTTTATGAGAAAATCTCTATTTCAACTTGCACTGATGCTCTTCTGCGGCAGCTGGTGTACGGAGGCTTTTGCCCTTTGGACGAGAGTCGATGAGCCGATTACCACGGCATCAGGCTTGCGGCCCGGTATGAAAATCGTCCTGACGAATGTTTGTGCCGAAATGGCTACGACAAAGTATTTGTTTACGCCCGACATGCGTTATGCCGTGCATAACGACAAGGTCATGAAGGAGAACGTTATCGCACTGGAAAGTGCCGGTCCGAACCCCTAAACGGTGAACCGATGTATTACCTGAAGAGTGAATCGGAAGGTCTTTATTTTAACGGAAGCAACGGTTTTACCGCTAACCAGGAGAATGCCTTACCCATCACATTCGGTTCTGCCCAGAAGACAACAGTTCTCGAGAAAGGCGAAGGTTGGACTCCCGATAATCCCGTATGGCCTACGGAGGGTAAAATTCCGGCATGGGACTGGAAAAACGGCGATGCCCTGACTGTACTTCATTATAGTTCTGCTACAGAGGCAGAGTATCTGTTTCACATTTGGGGGTGGGATAATTATACCAAAGCCCAGTGGCAGGGTACAATTAACCCATTGGATAACACGGTAGGTACGTTTACGGCTGTCAACCCGTGGTACGCCTACGAGGTTGTCTATGAAGAAAGTCCCGTCGACGACCTCAACGATCTGTTGACGAAACACCAGGATGCCGGTTACGAGAATATCTACGTAGGCGGTGTAGGCGTAGGTTACTGTGACACGACGGCCGTGGCCGCTTACAGCGATGCCCTTGCAGCAGCCAACGACCTGCTGATGGATCCGGCCAGTACCGATGAACAACTCAAGGCTGCTGCTGCCAATATCGAGACTACCTTCGAAGCCATGACGGCAAGCCTTAATATGCCCCGCGACGGCGGTTACTATTATGTATTGAGTTCTTACGGTGCTTTCGAGAACCAGCAGAAAGAGAAAAAAGCGTGGTACAAGGATGAATCGGCTGTGA
>CATXZX010000429.1 GCA_958404085.1 uncultured Prevotellaceae bacterium
ACGATGCGGTGGCCGACGGCATCGAGTTCGTTGAGTGACGAAATGGCGCCGATCTCCGGATCGGTCAGGGTGTTGAATACCAATTCAATACCTTTGTCGTGAGAGGGTACGGGGGCTTCGATGACTTTTGAACTGCCGTCGTTCAGTTTGACTTTCAGGAAAGAACCTTCGAGTCCGACTTTTTCAACACCGCCTGAGGCCATTACACGATGGCTGTCCATGTCGTACAACTTATACTTGATGGACGAACTTCCGCAATTTACAACAAGAATTTTCATGACAAATCTATGTATTACAATATTAATGCTTTTTGGCGGCGATGGCCTGGTTTGCGGTAATGGCTATCATCTTGTAGACGTCATCGACCGAGCAACCGCGGCTCAGGTCGTTTACGGGATTGGCGATACCTTGTAACAGCGGGCCGATGGCCTGTGCCCTGCCCAAGCGCTGTACCAGTTTGTATGCGATGTTGCCTACTTCCAGATTGGGAACAACCAGCACATTGGCTTTTCCGGCGATGTGCGAACCCGGGGCTTTGCTTTCGCCTACGCTCGGAACGAGGGCGGCGTCGGCTTGCAGCTCGCCGTCGATGCAAAGGTCGGGCTGCATTTCTTTAGCCTTGTTCAGGGCTGCCACAACCTTGTCTACCAGTTCGTGTTTGGCCGAACCTTTGGTCGAGAAACTCAGCATCGCAACGCGGGGTTCCGCAAAGCCGGCAACTGCGCGGGCTGTTTCGGCCGTGCAGACGGCAATCTGTGCCAACTGGTTCTCGTCCGGAACCGGTGTTACGGCTATGTCGCCCATGACGAGTACGCCGTCTTCACCGTATTCGGGTGTTTGGGTTATCAGGAGCATGGCACCCGAGACGCACGTGATGCCCGGGGCGGTTTTGATGATTTGCAGTGCCGGACGGAGTACGTCACCCGTCGTGTTGCGCGCACCGGCCAGTTGTCCGTCGGCCTCGCCGCTCTTGATAATCAGGCAGCCCAGATAGAGCGGATCTTTTACTAGCTCGCGGGCCTGTTCTATGGTCAATCCTTTCTTTTTCCGCAGTTCGGCAAGCAGGGTGGCATATGCTTCGGCTTTCGGGTTGTTGAGCGGGTCGATGATGGTGGCTTTGTCGATGTTTGTGAGTCCCCATTTTTCGGCCAAACCTGCGATTTCAGCGGGATTTCCGATGAGTACGATGTCGGCCATGTCGTCGGCCAAGACTCTGTCGGCAGCTTTCAACGTACGTTCTTCTGTACCTTCGGGAAGTACAATACGCTGTTTGTTACGCTTTGCGTTATCTACTAACTGACTTATAATATCCATGATAACTCTGTATTTAAGATAAATGTTTAATTTGCAAACTATGGATTGCAAAGGTAGTTAAAAAACTTTGTTTGACGGGTACTCCGGTGGAAAAACTAATCGGGGTGTGTTGAAAAAAGTCGTACCGGGGATGTCGGGTAATGGCCTTGCGGGCGAAAAAAGAAGTTGCGAGGAAAAACATCTGCCCGGATTTTGTTAGCTTTGCAGCACGAAAGTTGTGGGTGGAGTGCAGTTGCAGTCTGTGACAGCTCTTGTTATATATAATAATAGGTATAGAACGTTTATGAAGTGGCATTTGATGACTTTTTTTCCGGTACTGGCTGTTGCGGTATCGTGTGGGCAGGAGGATTATGAAGACCGCCTCGAACGCGAGGCCCGGGAGTTTACCCAGCGCTTTTGTCCGAAGCGTCTAGAGAATCATGTAATTTTGGACAGCATCGCGTACGATAAGAAGACGCGTTCGCGTATCGATTACCATACGGTGTCGGGAATAATCGACGATTCGGCCGTGATGAAGCAGAGCGAGGAGACTTTTCGGCAGAAAGCGGTCGAAGGTATCCGGAAATCTGTTGAAATGAAGAACCTGAAGGATAAAAGTGTCAACTTTGTCTATAAATTCAGGTCGGAAAAGAGCCGTAAGGAACTTTTGTCTGTAACGGTTACACCCGATGACTATACGGATTGAGCGGTAGTGGGCTGCGGTTGCGGACGGGCGGTACATCCGCAACCGGAAAGCGCCCTCCGAAAAAGAATCAGCTCCGTGCTGTTTCTTTTTCGGAGGGCGCTTTTTTGAAATATCTCCGTGCTTGTTCGGATTAGTAGGGTAGTGTGTAGGACTTGATACCTTCCGTTTCACTGTTGAGACGGATCAGAATGGAATCCCGGCCTCGCTGGAGTTTGCCTTCCACCCAGTCTAAGGGACACGACAGGTCCACTTGGCGCGAAAAAGATTCGGGATCGCCGTTCCGGTGATGGAAGAGCGTGAGAAACAGTGTGCGCCGGCCGTCGGGATAGATGCCTATCGCGTCGTAGACAAGGCCGAAATAATGTCCTTGGTTGCGTGTCCTGATTTTCAACCTGAGGTTCAGGTAGTTTCCGCCGCGCCAAATGCTGAGGGGGATGACGGGGTCGGAAATGACGGATTCGTCTTCGTTCTGCATGGGCTGGAGAAGGAGGATGGGAGAAAGGCCGT
>CATXZX010000430.1 GCA_958404085.1 uncultured Prevotellaceae bacterium
GGGGCGGCGATTTCCTTTATGATGAGCAGGAAGTCCGTATGATGGAGGACGACATTCGTCTGATGCGCGAGTGGGGGGTGGACGGTGTGGTTATCGGGGCCCTCACTTCCGATGGGCAGGTTGATACGGCTGCCTGTCGTCGTTTGGCGGATGCGGCCGGTGGCCTTCATGTTACGTTCCACCGTGCTTTTGACCTTTGCCGCGACCCTTTTGAAGCTCTTGAGGTCATTTGTGATTTGGGTTGCGACCGCCTATTGACTTCGGGACAGGCTCAGACGGCCGAGGCGGGCATCCCGCTCCTGAGGGAGTTGGTCCGCCGTTCGGAGGGTCGCTTGTCCGTGATGCCCGGAAGCGGTGTCTCGGCAAAAAATGCCCGTCGGATTCTGGCGGAAACGGGAGCTTCCGAACTGCATGCCTCAGCCCGTCGTGTCTTTCACAGTGCAATGGCATACCGGCGGCCCGGTGTTAACATGGGCGTTCCCGGTATGGATGAATTTGCCCGTAAGGCGACGGACGAGGATGAGGTTCGTGCCCTGTTGGAGTGTATGAACGGTTGAAAATAAGGGGCGGATAACGAAAAGTTGCCCGCCCCTTTCAGAACAGGCCAGGCTGATTTACGATTAGCCTGGCCTGTTTGGCAAATAACTTATCTGGTCGGAGTTATTCCGACAATTTGTGTATGACTTTGAGGAGTTGTTCTCCCAGTCCGATGGTGTATCCTTGCGAAATGTAAACAACCCGGTTGAAAGTGTCGGCTATGAGGAAAACCGGTTTGTTTCCGTTCGATAGTTTCATGGCCGCTTTGATCTCTTTTTCGATGTTCTCGTCGATGTCTGTTCCGAAGATTGTGTTCTTGGGAAGGCCCTGGAATTCTTCAGGATGGAAGCGTTGTGCCTCATCCTTGTCTTTGAAAAGGACGACGATGCTGCGTCCCCACTTTTCCAGTTCCTTGCGGTACAGCGCAATGTCGCGCAGGGCATGGTTGGTAGGCTCGTGGTTGGGCGTGATGAGCCCGATGACGTAATAACCGCGTCCGGTGGTCGAAAGGAGGGACTTGTTTTGTCCGGTCTGGAGGTCGTAATACAGATTTTCGGAATTGAAGTTGCCGATTACCTGTACCCCGTCTTTGCTTTCGCGCATGGCGAGCTGTACGTTGTTCTCCTTATTTTTTTCGACCGGGAAGAACGTAACCCGTGCCAGCACGCTGCCGTTTGCCATGCGCGTTCCGCTTATCAGCATGTATTGTCCGGTATCGAGCTGAGTGCCGTTTTTCAGCAGGTTGCTCCATGTTGCGCTCTCCGCGAAGTTCATCAGTTGAGGTTTACCGTCTGTCAGTTTCGACAATGTGAAGTGCGAGTAATATTTAGGATCGTCCAGACGGCCCGCTTGTGCGTACGCAGCCTTCAGACTTCCCTGTTCGCTCGATTTGTTTTTCTGTTCTTCGAACAAGACATCGTGCCAGTTGCCTTGTGCATCGGCATACTGCGTCTTGCCGGTCACTTCGTCGATGCGTGCGGCTATGCCCATGCTACGGGCCACCGATACAAAGAATATATCGCGCGAATGTGGATCCGTCTTGCGCAGTTTCCATACACTTTGCGGGTGCATGCACAGAAGTTGCGGGTTCCATACCTCTTCCGTATGAATGTTCTTTTTACACCATTCGGCCCACAGTTCCGGATTCTTACGGTAGCGCAACTGGTTGTCTGCGGGTATGGCTTTGGCGAAGAAGGCCTTGTAGGGTGTCAGCATTTCGTTGCTTACGCGCGGGTTGAGGATGAAGTGGTCGTAGAGCGGATGCTGGCGGACGGAGTCGGCAAACAGATACATGTGGTCGGCCAGTACGTCAGCCGGAACGTCACGCCGGTCTTTATCCGAAATGACCTGCAACAGGCGGAGGGCGCGTTTCCGTTCGTTATCCGGGGTTTTCGAGAGGAAGGTGCGGAGCGTGGCATGGTTTCCGCGGGACTCTTTCATTACCCGCGTTACAGCTTCCTTGTCCAGATTGACGGATTGGGCGAACTCCGTAGCCTGTTCGGCTGTCATGAATGTACTTACATAGGTGTTGCGCAACGAATCTTCGTAGGCCATGCGCTGTACGTTGCGTCTGGTCTGCTCAGCCGTCAGGTGGGGTTGCGTGTTCCGTTCGGCCGGAGGCACGATGTCGAACTCAATCGTGCCCGTAAAGTGTGCATCCTTGTCTATCTGTACGGTAATGGTATCGTCCTTGCCGACACTACCTTTGGCCAAGCCGAATTTGTCGCCCTTCGAAGCCCATACGATGAGGTCTCCGCGTCCGGTTTCGAGGCTCGCGATGCCGTTTTTATCCGTTTTCTTTTGCGAGACGGTGTAGAACTCGGCATAATTGTAGAGACGGAACGAGACATCGGCCTCGATAGGTTTTCCGGTCTGGTCCGTCGTACGGACAACGATGCGCGATGTGGGGGCGTAGTTGGTCGTGACATTGATTTCCGTGAAGCACGGCGTACGGCTCATGACATCC
>CATXZX010000431.1 GCA_958404085.1 uncultured Prevotellaceae bacterium
CCGATCTCGGAGTCCGTCGCCTCTGCGCCGCAGGCTTGCAGCAGCCGGCGGATGCGCCGTTGCGTCTGTCCGGTGTAGGATACGGCCTCGGTCTGGGATTTCAACCGGACTACGGCTTGCCTTGCTTCCGGAAAGAACGTCTCTATACGGTCCAGGACCGACGGTTCGAAGAACACCGCTATGTTCGTTATGTAGCCGTCGGCATCTGTTGCAGAGGGGTCGAAGTCCCACACATGCGGAATGTGTGGCGGAATGAGGATGACCTCGCCCTCCGTTATCGGCGCTGTGCTGTCGCCTATCGTGCGGAGGCCTTTTCCACGTACCACGCAGGCCAGTTCCCACGTGTTCTGTACGTGTAGGCCTATTTGTCGGTCCGGTTTCAGGCTGACGTAGTCATAGGTAAATGCCGGATTTGTCATAACTGCAAATATAGTTCAATAATTTTGGAATATCGGTAAATAGAGTGAAATGAATTACCGTTAACTTTGCAACGGATTTAATCAATATCGCATTTATGGCAGCAGAAATGATTCCTTTGTCCTCGAAACCGAGGTTCGAGATTCTTGACGGGCTTCGCGGCGTGGCCGCCCTGATTGTAGTGGCATTCCATCTTTTCGAGACCTATTCGGCCGGTCCGGACTACCAGATTCTTAATCACGGCTACCTGGCCGTCGATTTTTTCTTTCTCCTTTCGGGTTTCGTCATAGGCTATGCCTACGATGACCGGTGGGGACGGATGACGACCTGGGACTTCTTCAAGCGGCGGCTCGTCCGCCTGCAGCCGGTGGTCGTCCTCGGGTCGTTGATAGGGGCGTTCTGGTTCTACTTCAGCGCGGCGCCGGGGTTCGAACTGGTCATGCAGACACCGTGGTGGAAACTGCTTCTGGTGATGGTTATGGGCTGCCTGATGATTCCCACACCGCCGTCTATGGATGTACGCGGATGGCAGGAAATCAATTCGCTCAACGGGGCGCAGTGGTCGCTGCTGTGGGAGTACATCGCCAATGTACTCTATGCGCTGGTCGTACGCCGGTTCAGCACTGTCGTATTGGTCGTGTTCGTCTTTTTGTCGGCATTCCTTACGGTCGACCTGGCCCTGAACCTCGACGTATCAGGGCTTTTGGCCGTCCGCAGCTATGCCCGCTACACCGTCATCGGAGGCTTCGGGCTCACTCCCGACCAGATTTATATAGGTGTGTGCCGCCTGTTTTATCCGTTCTTTGCAGGTTTGTTGCTGTACAGGCTGGGTAAATGCCGCATTTGCCTGCGGCGGGGTGCCATGCTGTGGTGTTCGTTGGCCGTAGTGGTTACGCTGGTGGTGCCCCACGTCGGGGGTGAGGCGCATCCGTGGCTCAACGGCCTCTATTGTGCCGTGGTGATATTGTTTGTCTATCCGCTCGTTGTGGCTGCCGGGGCCGGAAGTCCGTTGAAGGGCCGCAAAACCACGGCTGTCTGCAAGTTTCTCGGCACCATTTCCTACCCGTTGTATATTACCCATTATCCCATGATTTACGTGCAGATGAATTGGGCGGCACGGCATGCCGATGCTCCGCTCAGTACCCACGTCTGGGTGGCTGTCAGCATCTTCGTGGCGGCTATCGCCGTGGCTTATGCCAGTGTCAAGGTGTACGACATGCCGGTCCGTACCTGGCTTTCCGAGAAATTTATAACACGAAAAAAATAATCATGAACATCCATCACGTAGCTATCTGGGCTGACGACATCGAACGGCTCAAAGATTTTTATGTCCGCCACTTCCGCGCGGTGGCCGGGGAGCGCTATCACAACCCGGTCAAGGGACTGACGTCTTACTTCCTGATCTTCCCCGACGGAGGGGCAAAACTGGAGATTATGAACATACCCGGAATCGTAGACCGCGGATGCGCCGACAAATTCAAAGGTTTCTGTCATGTGGCCGTATCGGTAGGCAGTCGGGAGAAAGTAGATGAACTTACCGAAACGATGCGCGCGGCCGGAGTGCCCGTCATCGGCCATCCCCGTACCACCGGCGACGGTTTTTACGAGAGCGTAGTTGCCGACCCCGAGGGAAACCTGGTAGAGATTACCGTGTAGTGCGGCATCGGGCTCTGCGGCCTGTACCCAACGTAAAGGCCCGGACGAGGTTTGTACGCCGTCCGGGCCTTGTTTTTTGAAATCCGGGCCATCTGTTTCGACGCAGGTGGCCCGGATTCTTTTGTATGTAGCTCCCGGTCGCTGTGTGTGGCCGGGGCGCGTTTTCAGGTGTCGGCCGGTTTCGGCTTGCGGCCCAGGTGGCGGTAGTAGACGGTGCAGGCCGTTACAAAATAGACGCCGCTCTGAATCCACAGCGTGTACAGTTCGGGGCGTATTTCACGCAGTGTGGCGCCCGTGTTGTTGAGCTTGACGAAACCGTTGATGCCGAACGTAGACGGGAAAACGTAGGACAGGGTTTTCCAGAACGGCGGTATAGCCGAGCCGGGCCACGAGATGCCCGACAGGAACAGCAGCGGGACGGACATGAAC